>JAYSZC010001094.1:0-2488 GCA_043738235.1 Lewinellaceae bacterium
GAAACGTGAGTGGCATCCCTGTAGAAGAATATTAAGTTCTTTCTTCTACCGGGATGCCACCCACGTTTCACGACTCACCACTCACGATTACAGGCCTGAAAAGCCCATGCCAAGACTATCGGGTCGCCAAGCGGGAGTCTCTCACCCTCTCACTTCTCACTTCTCACCCTCTCACCCTCTCACTTCTCACCTCTCTCACTCCACCTCCGTCACCTTCAAAAAATTCGTAGCAAGCCTTTGTTCCAGCGGCATGGATCCGGTATTAATCACCGTATCACCCGTTTGCACGAGGCCTGCATTTTTCAGGATAATCGTGCAATCCTCGATGGTTTCATCGGTAGAACTGAACTGATCGTAATAAAAGCATTGTACGCCCCAAAGCAGGTTGAGCGATTTGAGCATACTTTGGTGGTTGCTGAAAATATAGATCGGCGCCTGCGGACGGAAGCTGCTCACTTTGAAAGCGGTATAACCCGACACCGTCATCCCGATAATCCCTTTGGCGGCAATTTCTTCTGCCACACGGCAGGCATTGAAGCACACGACGTCGGAGTGGAACAGTTTAAAATTGGGGGACGGGTATGGGCGGTGACTGGTAATATGGGGCCAGTATTGTTTTTCCGCCTGTTCGATGATGCGACACATATATTGAATCACCAAAGGCGGGTTATGGCCGACAGAGGTTTCGCCGCTGAGCATCACGGCATCGGTTCCGTCCAGCACGGCGTTGGCAACGTCTGTTACCTCCGCGCGGGTGGGCGAAGGATTGGTAATCATACTATCCATCATCTGGGTGGCTACAATCACGGGGCGGGCATATTGCATACACAGGTGGATGATTTCCTTCTGGGTCATGGGCAATTGCTCGATCGGCATTTCCACACCGAGGTCGCCGCGAGCGATCATGATGCCGTTGCAGGCGCGGATGATTTCCCGGATATTGCGAACCGCTTCCGGTTTTTCGATTTTTGCCATCATTTTGGCTGGGTGGCCGGTGCGTTCCAGTGCGGCGCGCAGGTCGTCCATATCTTCGGGGCGGCGTACAAATGACAATGCAATCCAGTTGACGGGTTGCGTCAGGATAAATTCCAGGTCTTCCCGGTCTTTCGCCGTCATCGAAGGTTGTTTGACGTTTGTATCCGGCAGATTCACCCCTTTTTTGCTGCTCAAAATACCACCGTGCAGTGTTTTCAGGCGTACGGTATCTTTATTATTGGTTTCGATGACTTCAAAAACAAGTTTGCCATCGTCCATCATAATACGTTCGCCCACCTGGCAGTCTTCCGCAAATTCGGCGTAAGACATATAAATGCGATCCATCGTACCCTCTGCAGTTTTGTCATTGACAATGGTAATGACATCACCCGTTTTGAGGAACAGGGCATTGTCCTTGATAATACCGACCCGCAATTTTGGCCCCTGCAGGTCAGCCAGGATGCCGATATGGGTTTTGTATTCCTCGTTGATGGCCACGATGTGCTGGATGACAGACAGGTGTTCGGCGTGGCCGCCATGGCTGAAATTGAGTCGGAAAATATCTACGCCGGCTTTCACTAATTCCAGTAATTTCTCGTAAGAATTGCAAGCCGGGCCGACAGTAGCCACGATTTTGGTGTTTTGTGAACCGTCTTTGCGCATGATTTTCTTATTTATTTCGAGCAAGGTAACGGATTCTATAGCAGTCATAAATTTATTTTATTTTTAAGTGTAAAACTTACAATAAGTAAGGGTCGGCAAAAGTAGGGCAGCCAGACTCAATATTCCAACGAATTTTAATAAGTTTTTGAGAATAAACCGGCACTTATGTCATTATTAAACCAGTAGCAAATCACATGCCGGATCAAAAATTTTGGGGCTAAGTGTGCGATTTACAAAAATGATACATGGGTATTGTGTAAGCCCCTATAAAAAATGAGCGAGAAAAACTTTGGTAACCCGTGGAATAGATGTTTCTTTGCCCCTCGAAAAATTGACTTTTTTTCACCTAAAGTTTAAAAAAATATGGCAACTGTAGCCGAACGCGTAAAAAAAATCATCGTTGACAAGTTGGGCGTTGACGAAAACGAAGTAACGCCTACTGCGAACTTCATTCAGGATCTCGGTGCTGACTCGCTTGATACCGTAGAACTGATCATGGAATTCGAAAAAGAATTCGATGTATCCATCCCTGACGAACAAGCAGAGAAAATCCAAACTGTCGGTGATGCCGTCGAATACCTTGAATCACAAGAAAATCCTTAATCGGATGGCTTTGGCCACCTTTTTCCGATTGTACTAACGGGCAAGAATTATCCCGTCTCGTTTGAAACGAGACGGGATTTTTTGTATAAAAAAAGAATTCGTTGTTATTTCCTGCCCGCCCCGCAGACATTTACATTGGCGTGTCTTGCCGATACTTTACCTTTGCCTGCCGAATACCCGCTTAAGTATGCTTTCAAACCAAATTCAATCATTTTTCAACGTATGAAACGAGTCGTCGTAACTGGTC
>JAYSZC010001095.1:0-2488 GCA_043738235.1 Lewinellaceae bacterium
GATAACCAATAACTAATAACGGATAACTACTTAAAATGCCCCTTTTTCACAAAATAGCCGCTGATGTCGCGCGATCCCAAATTCGCGCGGCCATTGCACAAGGCAGTATTGCCGGTGCCATCCATCTGCTCACGCAAACCGGATTGGACGAAGCGACTGTTTTACAGGAACAATTTGCTGCATCCGGACAACAACGGGCGCTGGGTCTGATCAGTCCTGAAGAATGGGGCCATATACAGACGCAACTTTGTACGGTTATACTGAAATTAGACTGGATGAAAGAAGCCGGCGCTCCTGTAACGATTACTTCGGAAGTTAAAACGCAGCTGCTTCAATTGCTGGAGCAACGCCAGACGGAGCAGGCGCTGGTATTGTGCACAGATATGGGCGATGATATTTTATTGTTACAAATGCAACTGAATCTTGCCCGCAATCAATCTGCCAGGAGCCTGATGGAGTCCGAATACTGGGAAGTAACCAAGAGCAAGGTGAACTATACCTTGCAGGAATTGCTGGAAGAACTGCCGGATGAACAATCCCAAAAAACGGGTTTATTCAACAAAATTCGCAGGTGGTTCCATTAATATTTCCGCGCCTTTTACACCAAGTCTGTAATTTCTGATTTTACCTTGAAAACAGATTTACAGATCAGTTTGACCAAAATAAATTCGCCTTGGTCAGGATGATCCGGTTATTTCTAATTTTACCGGAAAAACGCGCCGACTAAACGCACGGTCTATGACCCAGCACCTGAAACAATTTCTTTTCGCAGCATTCCTCATCCTCCATTCCTCATACCTTTTTGCCCAGCGCCCCGCCTGGCGGCAGTATACCACTATCGACGGGCTGCCCAGCAATGCCGTGTACGGGATGCTTCAGGATGGTCGCGGCTTTATGTGGTTTGCTACCGATCTTGGCTTATGCCGCTTCAACGGTTATGAGTTTCACCGACCGGTAGATACCAGCAGTTTTTCGAGCAATGAATCTTTCCGGCTGGCGGAAGACGCAGCAGGCCGGATATGGTTCAATCGCCTGGATGCCTCCGTTTGGCTGGTCGAAAACGATACGGTGCGTCGCTGGAAATACAACTACATTATTCAGAAATACCGCAAGGAATTTATCAATTTGGGTAGTCTGGCTGTTGATAAAAATGGAGTCGTCTGGGTGCAACTACCCAATTTAGGTCTCCTGCGGGTGTTTCCAGACGGCAAACATGAGATATTGCCCGCCCTGGGCCACGCAGCCAATATTTTTGCAAGCCTGGAAAACAAAGCCATTTTGAGTTATGAATCTTCCACCTACCAGAACCCGGATGACAATCCGCAGCGGACAAGAGAGATTTTCCGGTGGCAGGAGGGTGCTCTTGTATCGTTGGGTCGGTTTCCGATTGATACAAAGCAGGCAAAAAACTCCTTGACATCAGGCGTCTGGCTTTTACGAAACGGCGATGTTATTTTCAATCTCCTGCAAACTTTTTACCTGATCCACGACAATCGCCTGATTTGGCAGGGTGTAAAAGACGTGGTGGTCAATGATATTTTTGAAGACAGCGATGGCGCTATCCTGCTGTCCTCCCGCGGCGGCAAATATCCCGGCCTGCTGCGCTTCCCCACTTTTGAACATTTTCTGCGCGACGATTTCAGTAATATTTTAGATAAATACAATATCGTCAGCGCATTGCGCGACCGGGAAGGCGGCTGGTGGGCCGGCAGTACCAATGCGGGCATTTTTTATTGCAAAAATCCTGAGATGGAATTTTTTGACAGCTCCACCGGCCTGCCCTTTAATGACGCACAGAGCATTACATCGGATGGGAAGGCATTCGTTTTTGTGAGCCTGCGCCCATCGGGTGTTTGTAGGATTGATGCCCGGAACGGAGAAATAAACCAACTGCCGGCGCCATTCCCGGGTTTGAATGCCGACCAGACCGTATTGCGATTCGACAGCTCCAATCAGCGGCTTTGGTTCAATCCGTATTTGACTGTTTTTGAAAAAGGACAGTGGAAAGACGTTCTTTATACACATCCTAAAACCCATTCGCGCTTTCCCATATTTATCAAAAAAATTACGCCCAGCCATGTCAACAAACTCTGGTGGGCTAGTTCTTTCAGCGATTTTTTCTCGATTGACCCCCAAAGCTGCACTGCGGTCAGATACTATGTGGATTCCTCGAAATATTCGCGCACCCATGCCGTTGCACAGGATTTTGAGGGAAATA
The DNA here is from genome assembly GCA_043738235.1 of Lewinellaceae bacterium. Taxonomy (GTDB): domain Bacteria; phylum Bacteroidota; class Bacteroidia; order Chitinophagales; family Saprospiraceae; genus M3007. Next base: position 2,219 of record JAYSZC010001095.1, read on the forward strand.
TCTGGGTGACTACCGATGAGCACGGCTTACGCCTCTGGCGCAATAACCGCTACGAAGCGCCGCCTTTCGATCATCCCGCTTTGCGTTATCCTGCGCGCTTAGTGGAAATACTTCCCGATAGCAGTATGCTTATTTCTCTGCGCGGCGGCGGCTTGCTTTTCAGAAGTACCAAAGGGCATTTCAGCCACCTGACGGTCAAGGACGGCCTCAGTACAAACTGGCTCAGCGACCTCGAAATTATGCCCGATGGCACTATCTATGCCTCTTCCA
>JAYSZC010001096.1:0-2487 GCA_043738235.1 Lewinellaceae bacterium
TACGCAACTGCGATATACACCAATGGTAGCCACGAGTTGCGTGAAGCCAACTTATTCGGCTGGTTTTACGCAACGGGCGTTTTGAAAAAAGAGGGGGGAAATGTCGGTTCATCCGGTATTTATTTGAGTGTGCAATAATAATGGTTTGTTTCAAATTTCCAAATCATCCAGCGGACTTTTTATCTTGTCCCAACTTTTTTTGGTGATATGGGTATAAATTTCGGTGGTTTTGCTGCTTTCATGGCCCAGGAGGTCCTGAATATACCGCAAGTCAACCCCTTTCTCCAATAAATGTGTGGCGAAGGAGTGCCGCAAAGTATGCACGGTAGCCAAAGGATTGATCCTGGAACGTTCTTTTGCCGCTGTAAAAATGGCCTGTACGCTGCGATCACTATATGTGCCTCCGTCGGCGCCCTCGAATAGCCAATGCACAGGCTTATAGAGTACCAAATATGTACGCAGCATTTGTTCGGTTTTCCCTGCCAGAATGGTACAGCGATCCTTTTTGCCTTTGCCATCGCGCACAAAAATGCGGTGTTCATCGGCCTGAATATCAGTCAGGCGTAATTTTGTCAGTTCACCAAGCCGCAATCCGGCGGAGTAAATCATCATCAGGATGCATCGGTGTTTAAGATTGTCTACGGAGCGCAGTAAGCGCGTTACTTCGCCTTCCGTCAATACTTGAGGTATTTTTTGAGGTTTTTTCGCCTGAACCAATCCTTCAACCTTTTCTGATTGCTGAAGCACTTCGGAATAGAATATTTTAATAGCACAAGAAATCTGATTCTGGTACGACTCTGTAATATTTTTATCCCGGACAAGTTGCATCAAGTAAGCGTTGATCTGCTTACGTGTGATCTGGCTGGGTTTGATGTCATTGTAGTGCATGATAAACTGCCGAAGCGAGTTTTTGTAGGATTTGATCGTACGCCAGCTATATCTTTTCAGCGTAAGCATTTGTTCCAGTGCTGTAACAGCCGCTTCATATTGAGCTACAACCGACGCTTTGGGCGATTTGTAATGCTGCGTTACTGGAGTAGACAGCCGTTCAGGCAAGTTCTCTACCGGCTGGAATGTCCACTCAATCACAGCATTCAGATACTGTCCCAAGAAACGTTTGGTTAGTTGGGTTGCTGGCGCCTCCCATATATACCAATCCGTGTTCCAGCGACGGCCATGTATATTTTTTATAGTACTCAGATGCGCAGAGATCATACTTTCGGGTAAGTCGAGGCACCAGTAATCCGGGTTTGTGGGATGAATATGCAACGTGATCTTGTCAGTTCGTTTTTCAAACTTTACATTTGTAACGGATTCTGATATTTGTAGTACCACGGGCGTTTCCCGATCAATCAGCAGTTTGTCTTGAAAAAATACCTGAAATGCCCTGAAAAGTTCTTTGGTTCGTGGAACGCTCCATAATTTTTCCCTTGAATGCCACCATTTTCCTGGTATTTTGTTTACAAAATCTTTCCAATCTTTGCGTTGATCTGGCACGACAAGAAAAACCCTGTCTGGCTTTTCGACACAATACCGAATGGTGAGACGGTCGTCGTTGAATGCAGGTATTGCAGGTGCTGCTTCCGCATTTACAAAATAGCCTGGCAAAGTAACAATCGTTGAATCTTTGATTTGATTACTGACCGCATGGGGTATAATAGATTTGATGGGTTCGGGTACAAACTCCATACTGTCGGGCAAATTCGTCACGGGTATACCCTCAAAAACACTTTTAAAAGCACTCCAGGCTTCTTTGGTATAAGGCATGAGCCAGGCCTTGATTTCCGGCGAAAAGTAACAGCCTTTCATTTGTTTCATTTTTGCCGGAAAGGAAGCGTCGAATCGAGCATTGGTGACTGCTATTCGGGTGGAATTTTCAAGTTGTATTTTCTTAATTTGTAGGTCCATATTTTTCAATTTTCCAGCAAAATAAAAAAAATAAATCAAACTAAACCATTAAAAATCAACGTGTTAAAAACTTAATCGTTTGTAATCGCTTGCTATCCGATAACAAATGATTAAGTCGTTTTTTAATCGCTTATCAACACATTTATGCCATGAAAAAACACTGCTTTCAATGCGGCGCCGAGTTTGCGGGCCGGGCCGACAAACGTTTTTGCAGCATCCTTTGTAAAAACCAGCACCATTTTCAAAAACGCCAAAATACCAAAAGCGACGTCAAAGAAATCGACGCTTACCTGCACCGCAACCGCGAGATTTTAGCAACCTTGATGGGAAATTCCGTTAAGGAAACCATCGACAAATCCATACTCACCAGGGCGAGGTTCCGCTGGGAATACATGACCGGTATTTACTGGAACAAAGAAGGCAAAATGTACCATTTGGTGTACGATTTCGCCTGGATGGAATTCTCCGACCAGCGGGTGCTGATTGTTCGGAAGAAGAATCGTGAGTCGTGAGTCGTGAATCGTGAGTGGCATTCCGTTAGGGAATATTGAGTACATTCCCTAACGGAATGCCACTCAC
>JAYSZC010001097.1:0-2485 GCA_043738235.1 Lewinellaceae bacterium
CGAGCCGGGCGATGCGGAGGTTTTGCTCAATGGCGCGAAAATCGCTGCGGGCAGCAATCCGGGAGGTGTCGGACAGCAGGGGTAGGTCCTTCCAGGATGACAAAAAGGCGGTGTCGATCCTGAAATCAATGACAGGATCGCGTTGCATCAGGGCATTGAGCATGACGCGTTGCTGGCGGATCTCACCGGTATACATGGCCTGCATACGGTCGAGGTTGGCGAGTTCGGTTTTGGCTTTATAGATGCTGCCGAGTTTTTCGCGGTTGAACTGGAAGCGCTGTTCGGCACTCTCGATAAGCAGGCGCAGGGCATTTTTGCTCGCTTCGAGCACTGCGATTTTCTTTTCCAACACCAACCAGCGGTAATAAGCGGTTTTTGCTTCGGCAAACAGCATATTCTGCATCACCCCGCGCTCGGCGATTTCCATGCCCGACATGGCGCCCATGTAGCGTTGCTCGGCCCGTTGCATTTTGCGGTTGGGAAACATCTGCTCGCCGGTGACCATGATGGCGCCCATGCCTTCACGCCACCGCTCCGGGTTGTAGGGTGTCATCCAAAAGCCGCCACCAACCTGGGGCGCGGGCATGGTGAGGGCGCCTTTTGCGTAGGTGTCGAGTTCGCGGATGCGGGCATCGGCGGTTTTCAGGCGCGGGTGCAGGGCCTCGATACGGGTCAGGATGCTGTCGAGGGCGAGCGGGGTTTGGCCGCTGGATTGAAGCGCGGATAGTAGCAGGACAGCTATGATTTTGGTTCTGTTCTTCTGGTCAGTCATGAACTTGTGCAAATTTCAGGTTCCCGGTTTTCTTCAACTCGCGTTCTCTGATGACGGCATACACCACCGGCAGCACGATCAGCACAAAAAGCGTGGAGGTAATCAGCCCAAACACAAAGGGAATGATGATGGGCTTCATCACGTCGCTGCCCGTTCCGGTGGCGAGCAGCACGGGCAACAAGCCCAGAATGTCTACCATGACAGTCATTAATTTGGGACGCAGGCGAAGCACGGCGCCGTCATAAATTGCTATTTCCACCTCCTGATTAGTGAAGGATTTATTGGCTGCCTTCAGTTTGATTGATCTATCGTGCAGCGAGTTGTTCATGTAAACGAGCATCAGGATACCCGTTTCGACCGCCACGCCAAACAGCGCAATGAATCCGACGGCTACCGCGACTGAAAAATTGACATCAAAAAAATAAAGGGAATAGGCTCCGCCAACCAATGCGACGGGAATGCTGCTGAGCACAATGGACGCTTCGCGGAAAGACCGGAACGTGAAATACAAAATCGCCATGATGATGATGAGCACGATGGGAAGAATTGTTTTCAAACGCTCCTCCGCCCGCACCTGGTTTTCGTACTGCCCACTCCATTCGAGGAAATAACCTTTCGGGAGTTTTTTTACGGCTTCTTCCAATTTCTTTTTGGCATCGGACACCGTGCTGCCCATGTCGCGGTCGCGGACGTTAAATAGGAGGGTGCCGCGCAGCAATGCGTTTTCGGAGTTGATCATCGGCGGCCCGTCGGAAACCGTCACTTCGGCAACTGCCGAAAGCGGAATTGGGCCGTAATCCATGGTTTGCATTTGAAGCCGGTTCAATTTTTCGATTTTATCCCTGAAATCCTGCGCAAAGCGGACGTTCACCGAAAAACGCTGCCGTCCTTCTATCGTGGTGGTCACGTTCATGCCGCCCAGCGCGGTTTCAATGAACCTATTCACATCGTCCACCGTCAGTCCGTACCTGCCTATTTCGTCTTTTTTGATTTTCAGGTCAATGTACATTCCACCGACAATCGGTTCGACATACAAATCCTTCACGCCATCCACGCCCTGCAATTCAGTTCGGAACTGCTGCGCCAGCGTGTTGATGGTATCGAGGCTCTGCCCATAAATTTTTACGCCAACATCCGTCCGGATTCCGGTGGAGAGCATGTTGATTCGGTTGATGATGGGCTGGGTCCAGCCGTTCACCACGCCCGGTATTTGCAGTTTGGCGTTGAGTTGATCAATGATGTCGTTTTTGGTCAGTCCGTCGCGCCACTCTGACTGCGGTTTGAGCAAAATGATGGTTTCGATCATGCTTACCGGGGCATTGTCGGTGGCGGAGTTCGCCCTGCCCGCTTTGCCGAGCACATTTTTCACTTCGGGAAAAGCCTTGATGATTTTGTCCTGCACCTGCATAATCCGTTTGATTTCGGAGTTGGACACGCTGGGCAGTGTAACCGGCATAAACAATAGCGAACCTTCATCCAGCGGGGGCATGAACTCCGTTCCGAGATTCAACACCAGCGGAATACTGCCCAGCACTAGCAGCACACTCAATGCGATGGTTGTTTTTTTCCAGCGCATGCACAAAAGGATGAGCGGAGAATACATCCACCTGAAAAAACGGGAAACGGGGTGCTTGCTTTCGGGGCGGACTTTCCCTTTCAAAAAAATCACCATCAGCACGGGCACAAGAAACACGACGACAAATGCAGAGCCAA
>JAYSZC010001098.1:0-6174 GCA_043738235.1 Lewinellaceae bacterium
CCTCTGCTTACATCGACTGCTGTTAAGACCTGTGCTTTTAATATGGCACGGCAGCATCTTCTATGGGCAAAGGGGCTCAGCGGTTGTTTTAGGCGAACCTCATTACGAACGGGTAAAATTAGGCAGTTTCAACCGAAACCCGCCCGTACACAAATACTTACGCGCATTTCTGACAAAAAGATTAAGTGATTAGCAGGTACTTCCTACCTTTCGCGACAATACAAGCAAAAATGATTCCAATGCAGCAGCACCGGTTTCGCGTCGAACGCACCGCTCATTATTTTACCCTCGGCGAACCCGGGCCGCACATACGCCAGCTCTGGATCGTTTGCCACGGCTACGGCCAGCTGGCGGATGAATTTTTAAAGGATTTCGAACAATTAGATAACGGCCACACCCTGGTTGTTGCACCGGAAGGCCTGAATCATTTTTACCGGAAAGGTTTCGCCGGGCCGGTGGGCGCCAACTGGATGACCCGCCATTTCAGGGAAGATGAAATCAGCGATTATGCGCGATACCTGCACGATTTGCAAGCGTACTACTTAGCCAGGTTACCCAAGGATGTGCGGGTGGTGTTGCTGGGTTTCTCACAGGGAGCCGCTACCGTCTGCCGCTGGATGCTGGCGCTGCAACCCCGGTTCCATGATTTGTTACTGTGGGCCGGCTTGCCTCCCGAAGATTTGAACTACCAGGAGTATCACAACTATTTGGCAGACAAGAATTTATATTTGTTGTACGGCACTTCCGATCCCTTTCTGACACCCGACCGGTTTACCCTTCTACACGAGATGGAGGAAAAAAACGGGATCGATTTCGGTGAGCAGTCTTTCGATGGCGGCCATGAAATACCCGCCGATGCATTGCACAATTTTTTGAAGAAGTATAATTGAGGTTTGATGGTTTGGGATGGTTTGAAGGTTCTGATTCTGATCCTTATGAGACAACCACACCCAAGGTAAAAAACGTTATCGGATGTATATGACACGCCTTTTTCAAGTATTGCTGTTGCTTGCCCTTGTCGCGCCCTTTGATTTACAGGCACAACACTTGCGCCGACGAAGCCGCTTACCCCACGACTTGAAAGAAGTGTCCGGTATGACGCGCCTGCCCAATGGCGCGCTCTGGATGCTGAACGACGGCGGCAATACACCTCAACTTTTTCGTTTTGATCCGGAAAAAGGTTCTATTGTAGAAACCTTGACGCTGCCCGGCCCCAACCGCGACTGGGAAGACCTGAGTTCTGATCCCGCCGGCAACCTGTACATCGGTGATTTTGGCAACAATTTCAACAACCGCCGCGATCTGTGTGTTTTTCGCTACCACCCGGCGACCGGCGCTTTTGACAGCATTTTATTTTCATATCCCGACCAAAGCGCTTTCCCACCCGAACATAAAAAGGATTGGAATTTCGACTGCGAGGCCATGGTGTTTTACGGAGACAGCCTTCATTTGTTCTCCAAAAACAGGTTCAAAAGCAATTTTGTCACCAAACATTATGTCGTTCCGGCGCGCGCCGGGCGCTATGTTGCCGAACTGCGCGACAGCATCCGGCTAAAAAAACGGGTGGTGACCGGCGCGGCCATCGGGCCCGACGGGAAAAGCATAGCCCTCACCGCTTATATGCTTGGATTCAATTGCGGCTTCCTGCCTTTTTCAAAAGCAAGCACCTTTTATGTCAGAGATTTTACCGGAACCCGGTTTTTTTCCGGTAAAATAAAAAGGGTTCGTCTGCCCAAGTTCCTGATAGCCAGGCAATTCGAATCTGTTGTGGCCTGGGGAAAAGACTGCTGGCTGGCAGCCAACGAGGGCATCGGCCCACAGCGAGCCGCATTGTGGCGTATCAAAAAATAATGGCTACCGCTCTTCCATTTCTTCCCATTCCAGGTGACCTGTTTTACCTTTTACCTTTACCACGAGTTTTTTCAGGCGATTTTGTACACTTGCCGGGTCTTCCACCCAAAAAGATAATTGCCAGTCCCAGGTCAATGTTGTGTCTGACGGATCGGTAAAGTTCCGGATACAGGTTTTCAGTTGTTTGTACATAAAAACACGATTTATACGAGCCTGCTCCCCCGAAGCAATGGGTTTCAGCATCATCCGGTTACTGTTTGCGTCCAAAAAAATCAGACTTTCCGTGCCGGTAGAATCCACAAAGCTTACCCCTTCCAATAATTTACTGACAAATTGATCGCGGTGCGGAAGACAGCGCTCACAGTCGGGAACGGCAGGTGAAAAATCGTTGTGGTAACGCCCCACAAAAGGCATGTATTCGGCCACCTTTCGTTTATCTAAGGCGTGTGCAATCAGTTTCAACTCATCCAGCGTATCAAAATTGCAGGGATCATAAGAGAAGACATCCATTTTGTTTAAAATGGTATCTGTCAATACTTTATACAGTTTAAAATAGTCGAACAAATTGCATTCGAGGTAGAGGAATTCTAATTTTTTCAGGGAAATGCTGTCTGCGATATCGGGAAAATCGCTCAGGAAATTGTACGAGACATCTAAAGCGCGCAAACATTCGGGTACTGCGGGCATTTCGCTCAGGTAGTTGCGGGACAGCGACACGGATTTCAATTCCTTGAATGCAAGTAAGGGCATCAGACTATTCATATTATCCAGTTCGCAGCCCTCGATGGTAAGCCAGCCAAGGGAAGGATAGGCCCGGCTCAGTTCGCTCAGCAGGTTTTCGCAATGGTGGTTGAAATTGCCAATGCGCACGAAACGCAATTCGCGCAATTCCTCCATGAGTTCCACCTCCAGACGACAGGAATCCAGGGACGTATATTCCGTATCGGAAAAGACAAGGGAAACAATGTCGTTTTTGAACTTTTTATACAAATGATCATGCTCGTTCTGCTCGAAGCGTTTTTTAATCTGGTCATTGATGCGTTGCAAAGTGATATTCGGGCATTGCACAAAACTGAGATCGAACAAGCGGTGAAAACTGCTCAGTTCTACCGGCAATTCATACCAATCGGCGCCCCGTATTTGCAGGTTTTTAATCACTTTGTGGTAGTTCGGCCATAGCCCAGGCGCTCCTGTGGGTACATTTTCACCCAGAAACATTTTCAGGGTGTCAATAATGCGCCGGTCGCCATCCGGGGTGTTGTTGCCTGCAATGACCACATATTCCAGGGCGCCTTTGCGCAGCGTTTTCTGTTGCCCCGCAATTTCATGGTAGTGAAAAAAACGCGGCCCCTGCTGCTGTCCTGTCAGTGGTGTCAGGCAAATCGTCAGCAACAAAATGACCAGGCTGATATGGGATGTTTTGATAGACATGGCAGATGTTTAAGTGAAAGGGCAAAATTGCACAGAGCAAAAGGCAACTGTAACTCATTGACTAACATTGTCTTTTGCTCTTTGCAATTTTGCCTTTTTATTTAGTGTTGAAGTTCCAATTTGCAAAAGGATAAATCAGGTCAGTATTCAGTTCGTAATAGAACTTTGGCTTGTCATAATAACTGGGCTGGCTTTCCCAGGGGAAAAGAGGCGTGCTCACTCCGCCGATTTTGAGAAAAATCTTCCGCATCACACCGTATGGCAAATGGGCGTAACCCTGGTGTGCAAAACGCTGCATATCGCGTCCCCACTTCATATCGTCTTTGCCCAGCAGGAATCCGAGGCCGCCGAAACCGGTTTCCACCCGGCCCCGAATGCCGTAATAACCATGAAAACTGCTCTCCAATCCCAGCACATCGTACATGCCCATACGCACCTGGTTGGATCCGAGTCTTTTATGCGTTCTCCGGTCGGTGATCATGCGCAGCGATGCGCCGAATTCCACTTTTTGCAGGCTTTCCGGCCGGTAGTCGAATACCTCATTGGCATTTCGGCTGCGCTTTTCAAGGGGCCGGAAATAGGCGGTCATAAAGGCCGAATTGGTTTCGCCGTGGTCGTGGTTGGTCAGAAAACCGCGCATGAACTTGGGGATAAATACATCATTTCCCCAGTTGATATTAAATCCCCAGCGGTCGTCGAGTGCGGCTACATTGAATGTAACATAACCGACCGTATTGCTTAATTTTCGATAGTAATACGAGTGATAACGGGAAGTAAAGTCGAAACGCAGGCGCAGGCGGCTGCGTTTCCGAAATTTGGGACTCAGTTGGCCGCTTTCCGTATCGGCAACGCGCCAACTGCGGTACAGACCCCAATCTGCGGAAATACCCACGTTTGTCAGGTAGGTCCATGAAAGATTTCGAAAGCGGATATCCTCGCTGCCTCTGTAAAACCGGGTGCCGTACAACCTGAAATCCTTGCTGGTTTGTAATTTCAGGTGAACATTTCCACGAAATTTGTTGCGCCGCAATTGTGTATGCAAATCTTCCGGCGGCCGTGCAAAATGGTTGTAGGCACAGGAAAAACAGACATCTGTTTCCGTAAAAAAGTACAACTGTGAGTTTTGATTGCTGAACTGCATCCCTACGCCGATGCGGCCGTTCAGCCAGCTTGAGCCGCGGTAGTCCCACCACGGAAAATCGGCGCGGCGCTGAGCAGATAAGGACAGAGACGCAAACAAGTAAAGGAGGAAAATACCCATGCTACGGTTAAACATAACAATCATTTTTCATTGGAGAACAAGGCTTACGGTTATGAATGCCTCCAAATGGAAAAACGTTAGCAGGAAAAACTGTTTTTTTGCAAAGCCCGGTTTTTTCCTCCGATTGCTGAATGGATTTTTACTTTTGTCCCGGATTTTTAGATTAAATAGAACACGGATTGAACGGATTGGACACGGATTTAAAAAATCCTTTAAATCCGTGTCCAATCAACTCCATCAAATCCGTGTCTAATCCGTTCAATCCGTGTTCCATCTCTTTATCCCTTACATCTCACATCGCAAATCATTATCATCTATATGAAACTCAATTTTAAAGACAAAAAAGCCCTTATTCGCGTCGATTTTAATGTCCCTTTGGACAAAGAATACAACATCACGGATGATACGCGCATACGGGAAGCGCTTCCCACCATACAGCACATTCTGGCACAGGGCGGTTCGGTTATCCTGATGTCGCACCTGGGCCGGCCTATGGAAAAACTCAACGCCGACGGCAGCATCAACAAAGTAAAATTCACCCTGCAACATTTGGTGAAGCACCTCAAAAAGAAACTAAAAACGAAGGTGCATTTTGCCGACGACTGTGTGGGGAAATCAGCCGTGAAAAAATCTGCCGCGCTGCTTCCGGGCGAAGTGCTGCTGCTGGAGAATACCCGTTTTTACCCAGAAGAAGAAAAAGGTGATGTCGAATTTGCCAAAAAACTGGCTGCTCTGGGCGATATTTATGTCAATGACGCTTTTGGCACCGCCCACCGCGCCCACGCCAGCACAACGGTGGTAGCGCAATATTTTGATAAAAGCCACAAAACTTTCGGCTTTCTGATGGAGCGCGAAATCCAGAATGCTACCCGTGCCATGAACAATCCGGCCCGACCCGTTACCTGTGTGACCGGCGGCTCCAAAGTGAGCGATAAAATCATGTTGCTGGAAAAATTCCTCGATTATGCGGACAATATCCTGATCGGCGGCGCGATGGCCTACACGTTTTTCCTGGCCAAAAAGGGCGCTGTCGGCAACTCGCTGGTAGAAGCGGATAAATTAGCCACTGCCCGGGAGTTTTTGAAAAAGGCCAAAACGGCAGGTGTAAAAGTATTGCTCCCCAAAGATTCCATCTGTGCCGATAAATTTGCGGCGGACGCTGTCACACAAATAACGCCCAGCAATCAGATTCCCGACGGCTGGATGGGATTGGACATCGGCCCGGCTGCCGCCCGGCAATTCGCCGGCGTCATCCGCAAGAGTATGACCATCATCTGGAACGGCCCGATGGGTGTTTTTGAAATGCCTGCATTTGCCGAAGGCACCAAAATTGTGGCCAAAGCCTGCGCTGCCGCTACCAAAAAAGGCGCTTTCACCATGGTCGGTGGCGGCGACTCGGTAGCCGCTGTGAACCAACTTAAACTGGCTAAAAAAGTCAGTTTCGTCAGCACCGGCGGCGGCGCCATGCTGGAATTTCTGGAAGGAAAGGAACTGCCGGGGATAAAAAGCATTAGAGAGTGAGAGGGTGAGAGAAGTGAGAGGAGAGATGGTGAGAAGTGAGAGACGTCCCGTTTGGCCGCTCGATGGGTTTTAGATTTGGTTTTTCAGGCCTGGAATCGTGAGTGGTGAAT
>JAYSZC010001099.1:0-6166 GCA_043738235.1 Lewinellaceae bacterium
GGCTCTCCCACGATCCGCCACGCAACACACGGTTAGAGCCAAATGCCGGCCCGGCAGGATTGGTTTGATTTTCAGAAGAAGAAGCGCCGTGCCAATCGCTACACCATTCCCATACATTGCCACTCATATCGTATAACCCCAGTTCGTTACCTTTCCTTTGCGAAACACGCTGCGTTTTGTTGCCTGAATTATTGGAATACCAGGCAACTGTACCAATATCATTACTTCCGGAGTACAGGTTACTCTTTCTTTGGTTACCACCCCTTGCGGCATATTCCCATTCGGCTTCGGTAGGCAGGCGGTAATTGCGCCCTGGGTTTTGGGAATTGATTTTTTCTATAAAATCCTGCACATCGTTCCAACTGACATTTTCCACCGGGCATTTGTCGCAATCTTTGGAGGATCTGGAAGGGTTTTGACCCATCGCTTGTTTCCATTGTAACTGCGTCACCTCATGAGGGCTAATATAAAAATCGCTGAGAGTCACTTGATGCTGTATTTCGTCACTATCCCGGTCGGTTTCAGTATCAGGACTACCCATCGTGAATGTTCCACCTTTTACTAATACAAAACCATCGGCGGGCAGGTTGGTAGGGCGCTCATTATCCTTGGTACTTTCCGGCGGCGCCACCTTATCCTGCTTCAGCAATGCGATTGCTGCATCGCAATCTGCTTTGTGCCGGCCTGCCGGGAACACATCCAGATAATCCTGGTAGGCTTCTAAGGTATTCCGGCTGCGGGCTTTTTCAAAAGCGCGGTCGTCGGCCTCCGTATTGACTATTGTAGTGACAGGAGGAGGTTTAGGCGATCCGGTCAGGTCGTAAAACAGAAAAGCCGAACTCGGTTCATCGTCGCCGAAGGTGCCTGCGCGCGGGGTGGGTGTGGCGCTTTCCACGTAATTGGCGAACAATTGTTTGCTGGTCAAAAAACCATCGGTGGCATTGGCGGAGCGTAAGCCTTCCAGTATTTTTTTGGTAAAATTGGATCGGTCGGGCGTTTGGTCTTCCTTGTTGTCGGAAGTAAAAAACACGCGGGCTTTGTAGGCTTCGTAATTGGCCAAGGCGCGCTGGCTGTCCGTCATTTCACCGGGTCTTCTGAACTGTCCGTCGGGTTTGTTTTTCCAGTCGGGGTCGAAACGCACACTGTAACAGGCGTCGAGCGCCACCAGGATATGGCGGCAGTTGATGTTGTTGATCTTGGGCCGCCAGATTTCGTAGGCGATACCTTTTTGCCAGGGCGCGGACGGGTCGGCGTCGGAGGGCAGAAAGTAACCGTTTTCGTCTTCGGACATGCCATGTCCGCTGAAAAACAGGAACAATTGTCCATCGGAAGGGTGTTTGCCGTCTTCGTTTCGGGCGTACAGTTTAGTGAGATCGTTCAGTTTGCGGATGATCTGCTCCTGCGTTGGATTTTCCAGGATTTCCGTGTCGAAACCAAAGCGGCTTTTCAGGATGGCGGCGATGTCATGGGCGTTTTTGACGGGATTTTGCAGGTTGCTGAGTTTGCCGTTCTGGTAGGTGGTGACGGCGAAAAAGACAGCGCGGTCCTTGCCGGGGCGGAAGGCGGCGGCGGGAGACGGGCTGCTGCCGCTTGTAAAGGCAGATATGCAGAAGAGCAGAAAGTATAGAATCGTTTTTTTCATGCGCTTTTTCGATTTGTTATAGCACCTGCGTTGACAAATTGCCTGTAATATTCGTCCACCATCCGACTGGAAGTATTATTCTTTGCTTTGTTTAACGAACAGGAAAGTACCGTTCGGGTCATGTTTGCCGAATCGCCCTTTGCGGGGTTTGGGAGCGGCTTTTTCCAGAAAACCGTATAACTCGTTGATCGTCAGGATACCGTCGTCTCCACCTTCCGCATCCAAAGCGTCGAGTAGTTTTTCGGCGAAAGGAGAATGCACCATACCGTCGGGCGTGCGCTCTTTGCCGCCGGAAGTCAGGTAAATACGGCTTTGCGCTTGCAGTTCCCGCTGCACGATAGCGTTTTTGGAGCCTGCGCCGGGGCGTTTAAAGTTGGTTTCACCTTTTAATTCTGCTATTTCCTGGTCGAAAGTACCGGAATAGCAGGCATCCAGTGCAATCAGTATATGCCGGCAAGGAATGGCATCCAGCATTTTTTCCAGTCGGGCGTGCGGGATATAGGAGTTTTGAAAGCGGTCTTTTTCACTTTTCAGGCCTTCTTTGGGCACTAGAAAACCTTCTCCGGTGGTCTCGACAAAATCGCCGTGTCCGGAAAAGAACACAAACAGTTGCCCGTCTTCAGGGAACGTGATACTTCTGTATTTTTCCAGTTGTGCATAAATCTGGTCGCGGGTAGGATTGACGACTACTTCTGTCTGGAAGCCGTATTTGTCCGAAAGGTTGCCTGCAATCGCTTCCCCATCGATAACCGGGTTTTTTAGTTTGCTCCATTCCTGGTAATCGCTGGTGACAAAAAAGAGGGCATAATCCTTACCGGCGCGGTTGACAATTTCTTCTTTTGTTTCGGTGGCTTTTTCCGATTCTACTTGTTGAAATACCTGCGTCAACAGGTTCGGGTTGTAGGTGCCCTGCTGAGAGACATAGTACGCGGCATCACCGATATTGGTCTTGTTTTGTGTAAAAAAATCTCCGCTTGCCGACAAAACAGCATAGCTGAGAGCAGGGTAAAAATTCAGTACAAATGTCAGTAGCGCACCGTCATATTGGGTATGCCAGAGTCGGGCGGCATTGTCCATACATCCCATGAGCAGGAACTGTCCGTCGGCGCTGATGTCCATGGATTTTGCTTCGTTGGACCTAACCAAATTGTTTTTAGGCGCCGGGATTTCTTTTATTTTTTCCAATGATTCCAGGTCTATTAAATAGATGCCGCCTTTTCCGCCCGCAAAAAAACTACGGCCATTTGTGCCTATTTTTAAAGTATGAATACCCGGCATCAGGCTGCTGCTTTTTTTGATTTTGCCATCAAAAACATCCCACAATTGCAGTTGGCCGTTGCTGCCTGCGATGAGATATTGATCGTTCAAGTTGAAGATCAGCGTTGTAGGAATAGCCTTGTTTTTGCGGCCTTCATCTAAGCGTTTGTACACAAATGCCGTGTTGATGTCCCGGACAACGATGACGCCATCCAGACTGGAGGAGGCAATGCGTTTTTCGCTTCTGCTAAAGGCCAGGGCTTTGACTGCTCCTGCATTATCCGTATTAAGTTCCTTTTTATATTCGGGCTGATCCGGCGCCAATATGATGATTTTCCCATCCTGTTTTCCAATTGCGAGGTAGTTGCCTGTATGGGAAAAAGTGAAGGTTGATACACCGGTCTCCATCGTTTCGGTCTGATCCAATGCTGGGTAACTGCTGCGGAACAACTTGCCGCCACGCAACCACCAAAGCCAACGGCCTTCATTGGAAAAGGTCATGTGCAAAATGTCGCTGTTTACCGGGATTTCTTCTTTTAAAATGGTCATCATTCCGGTTTCCAGGCTCCATTGCAGCACTTTGCCCTCGGCAGTACCAGCTGCAAAGGATTTCATATCCGGGCTGAAGCAGACGGCTGTGAAGGCTTCGGTGCGACCGCCATTGTAGGGCGCGGGCGATCCGAAAACATGGAGAGCGGTGGAGAATAGTAAGAGACAGAGGCTCCAAGGGCTTATTAAAAAACGGAATGCTTTTTCCATAGGTATTTAAGTTTTGCGTCAATTGTATTGTCCACAGCAATACAATTGCACGAGATTGGCTCGATGTTAACACACATCGCGTTAATTATTTGTTCTGAAATAGAACGTTTGTTTTAACCTTCATTCCCCTTAAACACCGCATGTATAATCTGCCCCACATATATTCCGAATGCGCTTTCAGCCACCGCCAGCCAGCCGGTCATACTTTCATAATTGGCCTGTGGATCGTCGGCCAGCATCCCGGCGGCTTTTTCGCCAATGATCCAGTGCAAAATCAGCACATAAACGGGAAAAACGATCCAGGTAATCCAGGACAACGTACTGCTCACGCGCGGGGCAAATGCTGCCGGCAGCGTGGGATTGTTGCGGTTTTTGATAAAATCGCCAAGCATTACGGTCGTGTACGCTGTAAAAGCGGGCAGCAGCAGCGAAATCGTCGCCATCGACTCTCCGCTGGTAAATCCGCCGACACTTTTGTGGAACAGTATCCAGAAGATAATCCAGCATTTAGCCGCCAGCATAAAAAAGAACACCTGCCTTTTAAAACGCGTTTCCGTCACGCCGGGTTTGGCCGTCATGGGCCGCGCATGGCCTGCTACGTCGCGGGTCACGGGCAATTGATCGGGCAGGCTGTCGAGCAGGCCCAGCAGCGAACGTTTCACCTTGTTGCGGTTTTGCAGCAGCACATCCCAGGCGATGGTGCCGGATTGTTCTTCCTTTTCCAGGTTCTCCCATTGCGAGCGCAACAGCACCATATCGTGTTGTAAATCAGGCTTTTCCATCAAGTTGGCACTTTCCTGGGCTATTTCAAGAGCCGGTCGCATATCGTCGGATGCGATCAGGGACAGCAGGTCAGATTTTTTCACCGTAAAATATCTTTGAGTTCGTACTGAAGTTTTTTGGCGTAGTCGGTCAGGTAGCCGTCCAGGTCGATTTCCATATCGAGGTAGCCGCCGCGTCCGACCTGGTCATAGTAACCCGAACCCACTTTGCCTTCCAGTTCGCATTTGAGTTGGAAGGCATTGTCTTTCGCCTGGTAGATAAAAGTGAAGGTCAGTTTCTCGCGTTGAATCCAGTTACAGGGTTTGACGTACTGGTTCAGAAAAGCGCAGAACTCATTGTTTTGCGCGTCTTTCAGCACTTCTTTGCAGAGATCGGTCACCTCGAAGCGCATGATGTTGCCATCGATCTGTGGGGCGCTGACTTTCGGGTAACGCCCAATGCACACGGTTCGTTCGTAGCGCTGCCGGGCGTACTGGTGTATTTTGTCGAACACGTACTGCTGCGTGTACTGTTTTTGAAAAGCGCCGTTGCTGGGTTTCTTGGCGGATTTAAGGTCGTTGGGCGACACATAAATATCCAGCGATTTTGATTTGCAGCCGCTGGAATCTACCTGGAACACGTCATTTTTGAAGTAAATGCCCCGGTAAAAACAAGGCTCTTTGCGCGTGTCGTAGGTATCGTACAATTGTATGTTGGCTGCGCTTTGGCGCAATTCCATCAGGTGCAGCATTTTGTAAAACAGCGCCTTTTCGAGGCTTAAACCGGTATTCAGCGCCTGGTAATCTTTTTTCAGCTGTATCCAGGCCGCTTGTACGGAATCGGCGTTTTCAGAAGGGAAATCGATATAGAGCGCCACCTGCTGGGACTCCACTTCCATGTCCCTGACACGAAGGGTCTTGCCCAGGCCATTGTAATCGAGCCATTGTTGGTATAAAATCTGTTTCTGGAAGAAAAAAGACTGGTCTTTTCGGAGGTCTTCCGGTTGCGAAAAGAGCGGTGGGCTTATAAAAAGGAGCAGGCAAGCCCGGAAAAAAAGTTGTTTCGTTTGCATATTAGTTTTTTTGATTGTGCAAAAATGGGTTTTTTATCTTATATTTTACATGCGTCTTGCCCGCCTTTGCCATAAAGCACATATCGCGTCAGCTGTGCATAGCGTCAACAAACCCGAAAAAGATTTTGTAAAAGTGACCTAAAATATACCTTTACTTCTCGCCTGCCTAAAAAAATGCCCGGGAAACCGGGCGGCCACAAGGGCCGCCCCTACAAAAATTGGGCTTTAAGACTTGCAAATAGCAAGGTTTTTATGTTTATAATGTAGGGGCGACCCTTGTGGTCGCCCAAATTTTAAAGGTTCCAGACACCAATGGGCGAAGCTTACTCCGACCCCCGGGGCGAGTTCGACGATTACAAGCCGGCCGATATTTTCAAAATCGGCGAACTGGGATGGTACGAGGGTCGGGAATTTCTATATGTTTTTGATTTCGGAGACAATTGGCAGTTTCATGTGCTGGTATTGGGCATCGAGCCGAAACCGATAAAAGATGTCGGATACAAATTGCTTAAATCGGTGGGTAAAGCGCCGGAACAGTATCCGGAATGGTAGGAATAGGGGCATTGGCTTCCTTCTCCGCAACTTCCCGAAAGTTTAAAACACCCCTTTCGCTTAAATTTTTGCGTTTAGTTCATTGACATACTAGATATTCATTGATCATGTTTTGATATAAA
>JAYSZC010001100.1:0-6164 GCA_043738235.1 Lewinellaceae bacterium
CGGGGTGACTTCAAGTCACCCCGTCACTACGCAGACCGTGCAGGTCAGAGACTTGGCTGGACGACTGGTTTTGGAAAAAAACGGCATCTTCGGCAGCACAGTAAATCTGAATGTAAAAAATTTAAAATCAGGCATTTATACGGTGATGTTGATTTCTGAAAATGGAAAAACTATAGATAAGTTTATTAAGATATAATTTTCAAAAACAGAATAAAATACCGCCTGTGGGGATTTGCTCCGCAGGCGGTATTTCTTTTCAGGAAAGTACCACCTATTCACCTGATTGTATCAGATACACCTTGCGCGATGACCTAATTTTACCAATAATGCTCAAGGGCATAACCATGAATTTTTTAAAACAATTTAAATCAATCAAAGTATGAATCGGAACATTTATCCGCTATTTCTGCTCGCCTGCTGGCTTATAAGCGCCGCAGGTTTGAATGCGCAGACTCCGGTGGCGTATTATACCTTTTCGGGCCATGCGAAAGACGAGAGTTCTTTTGCCAACCACGCCTCGGTCAATGGCGCCACCCTTACGCAAGACCGCTTCGGCTGGTCGAACAGCGCCTTCGACTTCGGCGGCGGGCAAGGCGCAGTGCGCGCTGACAATGCCGCCCATCTCAATTCTGCCAATGTAACGATCAGTTTTTGGGTAAAACCCACAGCATTTCCTGCACAAGGCGAAGTGTATCTGCTTTCTTTCGGCGGCTATCAGGAACGCTGGAAAATTTCCGTACCTGCACACGGAAAACCGGTTTTCACCACCCACTCGAACGGTGATTGCTGCAGCGATCTGGATTCCGGAACGCCCCTTGTGGTCGGTACCTGGACGCACGTGGTGATGGTACACGACGGCGCCAAAGACATCATTTATTTCAACGGCGTGCAAGTCAACGAGAAAAATGCCCCGGGCGCGCTCGATGCAACGACTTACCCGCTCGGTATCGGCTTCGACCCCATTAACAACGACTATTCATTCGACGGCGCCATAGACGATGTTACCTTGTTCGATGTCGCCCTGAATGCTACACAAATCGCTGCCCTGTATACTGCTCAAAACACTGCGCCTGCTGTGGCTCAGGGTAAAGTGGCGTCTTATTCTTTCAGTGGCAACGGTTTCGACGATTCGGATTTCGGCAACCACGCCGATGTGCTCAGCGCCGAAATAACCACCGACCGCTTCGGCTTTGGCAACAGTGCGCTACTGCTCGATGGTACTGCCGGAGTGAGCGCATCGAATGGTGCGCAACTCAATTCAGCGGCCACGACCATTAGTTTTTGGGTAAAACCCAATTCCTTCCCCGCCAGTGGTGAAGTGTACATACTCTCAAACGGCGGATATCAGGAACGTTGGAAAATCTCTCTGCCTGGCCACGGTAAACCCGTTTTCACCACCCACTCGAACGGCGCCTGCTGTAGCGATCTGGACTCTGGGACACCGCTGACGATTGGCACATGGACGCATGTGGTCATGGTACATGACGGTCTGAAAGACATCATCTATTTCAACGGCGTTCAAGTCAACGAAAAAAGCGCCGCAGGTGTGCTCGACGCTACGACCAAGCCGCTCGGCATCGGCTTCGATCCAATTGACCAAAACTATTTCTTCGACGGCGCGCTCGATGAACTGGAGATTTACAATATCGCACTCAGCGCAGCGGAAATAGCCGCTTTATACACTACCCAATCCACGTTCCCGGGAGCGCCGAGTGATCTGGTGGCAAATTACAGCCTGAATGGAAACGGTACGGACGACTCGCAATTTGGCAACGACGCCGAACTGGACGGCGCTGCAACAGCCGTGGCCAACCGCCACAACTGGGGATCCAATGCCCTGAGCGGTTATGCCACTGCTGATAATTCGGTGGCGCTGCAATCCGATTATACGACCATCGGTTTTTGGGTAAAACCAAATTCATTCCCTGCCAGCGGCGAGGTGTATTTATTGTCGAACGGCGGTTATCAGGAGCGCTGGAAAATCTCCATGCCTGCGCATGGCAAACCCGTTTTCACCACCCACTCCAATGGCGCTTGTTGCAGCGATCTGGACTCCGGAACGCCACTGACTGTAGGCACATGGACATACGTCACGATGGTACATGACGGCGCGAAAGACATCATTTACTTCAATGGCGTACAGGTAAACGAGAAAAACGCCGCGGGAACATTGGACAAAACAAAACACCCGCTGGGCATCGGATATGATCCTATTAACAACAGCGACTTTTTTGACGGCAGCTTAGACGACGTGCAAATTTATAACCGCGCCCTGTCGGCAGCTGAAATTGCAGCTTTGTATGCAGCACAAAATGCAGCTCCGGTGGTTCCGGGCAATTTGGTGGCGTATTACCAGGCAAATGGAAATGCCAACGACGCAACGGCTTACAGCAACCACGCTACCGTGCAAGGCGCGCAGTTGGCCGCCGACCGTTTTGGCAAAGCCAATATGGCTTATTCGTTCAACGGTGCAGACCAATCACTGTTGGCCGCCAATTCGCCGCAGCACAATTCCAACTTTGCGACGATCAGTTTTTGGGTAAAACCAAATGCTTTCGCCAATCCCGGCACCGAAGTGTATTTGCTTTCCAGCGGCGGCTATCAGGAGCGTTTCAAAATCTCCATGCCCGACCATGGCAAACCCGTATTCACCACCCACTCCAACGGCGCCTGCTGCAGCGATCTGGATTCCGGAACTCCGTTGACAATCGGCACCTGGACACACGTGGTAATGGTGCACAACGGCACGAAGGACATTATTTACTTCAACGGCGCTCAGGTAAACGAGAAAAACGCCCCAGGTAACCTCGATGCAACAACTTCTCCGCTGGGCTTCGGTTATGATCCGATCAACAACAGCAATTTCTTCTACGGCTCGCTCGACGAAGTACAGATTTACAATGTAGCCCTTACGGCTCCGCAAATCGCGGCTTTATTCGCAGCTCAAAGTCAGGCTCCTGCCGTCACGGATAGCGAAGCGCCCTGCGCACCGCTCAATCTGACTGCCGAAGTAACTTTCACCAATGTGCAACTTTCCTGGCTTCCAGCGACGGATAATGTGGGTGTTGTGGCATACAATGTTTACCAGGATACCGACGACGCGCCCATAGCAACAGTGTCGAATACATCCTATTATGTTTCCGGACTTACACCTTTGACCGAATATTTGTTCGGCGTTACAGCGGTAGACGCTGCGGGCAATGAATCGCTGCTGACTACCCGCGTTGTTACTTCCGGCGTAGACGAAACACCCGATACTACGCCACCGACCGCACCCGGCAACCTCGGCGGCACAGCTGCCTCCAACTCGGTTTTGGTGACCTGGACGGCTTCTACCGACGATACGCAAGTGGCCGGCTATGTGATTCTTGTAGACGGTGTGGTGTTTGATACTGTTTCCGGCACTACACTTTCCATTTTCATCGGAGGTTTGGATCCTTCGACACTTTACACATTTGAAGTATATGCGTTCGACCTGGCGGGTAATAACTCCCCGATTTCGGAGGTAACACTGAGCACTACGCTACCCATCAACACGGGTGAACCGGGCATGGTAGCCCATTACCCGTTTGACGGCAATGCCAATGATGCAACGCCTTACCAGAACCACGGCGTGATCGGCGGCAACCCTGTATTTGAAACTGCCACCCACCCGGGCGGCGGCCAGAATATCAAATTCGACGGCGACCGGGACTCCGTATTGGCGCCCAATGCCGTACAGTTGATTTCAGATTATGCGACTGTTTCTTTTTGGATTCGGGTGGACACCACTGATTTTGAAGATCCAGAAGCTTATGTTATCGACTTCGGCCACTTTGACCAACGCTGGAAGATATCGCTGCCAAAACACCACAGAATCGTATGGAGTACCAACGGCAATACCCTGCAATTCCCCAATTTTGGCTCCGATATGGACAGTGGCGATGGCAATGAACTGGTGGATGACTTCTGGTGGTATGTTACGATGGTTCACGACGGCGTGAACGACATCATCTACATCGACGGCCAGCAGGTGGCTACTAAACCTGTTCCTACCAAATTGAATAGTACCGCTCGTCCGCTTTGCTTCGGTAGCAATCCGGTGGAAGGCCAACAGTATTTTATCGGCGCTTTGGACAATGTGAAAATTTACAACAAAGCCCTCACTGCCGCCGAAATCTTGCATCTCTTTCAAACCGGTACCACTGCCTCCAAAGACTTGAGCAATGCACTTCAGGGTTTGGTGTTGAGCGTTTCGCCCAATCCAACAACGGATGTACTGACTGTTCAACACGCTTTCGATGGCAATCAACCGCTGTTGGTTCGGGTGTTCGACCTTGCCGGCAGACAGGTGGATGATCTGCGTTTTGCCAAAAACGCACTGCCAGCCGGACAGTTTTCGCTGAATGTAAACAACTATCCGACAGGGTTTTACACGATCAATTTTGTATTGGACGGTAAAAACCTGGGATCAGTGCAGTTTAACAAACAGTAAATAATGAGGAATGAGGAATGATGAATGATGAGTGATAAATGATGAGTGATGAATGATGAGTGATGAACGATGAATGATGAATGATGAACTGGTTTGGAAAATAGTATTTCCAGGGCAGTCCAGGATTCATAACTCTCATTCATCGGTCATCACTCATCGTTCATCATTCATCATTTATCATTCATCGTTCCTCGTTCCTCATTCATCATTAAACAACAGTTTCATGGCACAGCGATTTTCAGATAATCCGATACTTACAACAAAAGACATCAAACCGAGTCAGCCGGGACTATTGGTGGAATGTGTGTTGAATCCGGGCGTATTTCAATTTGAAGGCAAAACATGGTTGTTGCTGCGCGTTGCGGAGCGTCCCCTGCAAAAAGAGGGAATGGTTTCTTTCCCGGTTTTGCGGGAAAACGGCAGCATGGAAATCCTGGAATTTGAAAAAAACGACCCCAACGTGGATCTTTCCGATTCGCGTATGGTGGGATATAAAGATAAAACCTATCTCTCTACTATTTCGCACCTGCGCTTAGTGTGCAGCGATGACAGCATACATTTTTACGAGCCGGACGATTTTCCAACCAAAATATTCGGGAAAGGCCCGCTGGAGACTTTCGGCATCGAGGACAGCCGGGTCAGCCTGATAGACGGCGTTTACCACCTGACTTATACGCAGGTATCGGAAAATGGGGTAGGCGTGGGCCTGATGCGCACCCGCGACTGGAGACATTTTACCCGGGAAGGCATGATTATTCCGCCGCATAACAAGGATTGTGCGCTGTTTGAAGAAAAAATCGGGGATAAATATTATTGTTTGCACCGCCCCTCGGGCATCGACCTCGGCGGCAATTTCATCTGGCTGGCTTCTTCTCCCGATCTCCTGCATTGGGGCGGCCACCAGTGCATCCTGCGCACCCGTGAGGGCTGGTGGGACAGCGCCCGCGTAGGCGCAGGCGCCGCGCCGATTAAAACAACGGAAGGCTGGCTGGAAATATACCACGGCGCCGATGCGCAGCACCGGTATTGTCTCGGGGCGGCCTTGCTCGATTTGAAAGACCCGTCCAAAGTATTGGCGCGTTCGCACCATCCGATTTTTGAACCCGTAGCGGCCTACGAACGCACCGGTTTTTTTGGCAACGTGGTTTTTACCAACGGACACCTCGTCCGGGGCGATGAAATCACGATGTACTACGGCGCATCCGATGAAGTGATTTGCGGCGCCACCTTCTCTATACACCAACTTTTAACAGACCTTTTAACGAGCGCGTAAATCATGTTGCAAAAACTGGTACACGAATTCAAATTTTTCAACGCTCATCCGCTGGGCATGCGGACGCTGTTGCTGACCAACCTCATTTACGGATTGGTGGGACCCATCATCGAATTGTTTATCGGGGCGTACATCATGCGCAACTCATCTGACATCAGCTTGGTTGTGATTTTCCAACTGGCGGTTTATACAGGTATTCCACTCACGTTCATGATTAATGGTTTTTTGCTCAACAGGATACCGATTGCCTGGCTATACTCGTTTGGGATGCTCCTCAGCGGCGTTTCGATGTTTGCTATGATGACGCTGCACGAATTAGATACTTTGGGCGTATTTTTCGCAGGGTTGATCATGGGTTTGTCCTACGGCTTTTTTTGGTCCAATCGAGATTTTCTCGCCCTTAACACCACCAAAGAC
>JAYSZC010001101.1:0-2475 GCA_043738235.1 Lewinellaceae bacterium
GAGTGCTAAACTTTCCAGGTTTTAAAAACCTGGAAAGTTTCTGGTAGCGAAAACGAAATAAAAATTTGTATCATTACCAATACTGCTCCTTATGAGACACCCTCTTTTGCAACAGGCGGCTATGTGTCCTATGTGAAACCCCTATGTGCTCCTATGTGGTAAAAAAACACTCCACTCCCTCAATTCCGCACTTCAGTCAGCTTTAGTTTCCCGCCGCCCGCCCCTGCGCCACCTTTGTAGCATCAAAAAAAACAAATCCGAGCCATGCGCATCTGCTTTTTTATCCTGTTGTTTTTCCCGTTTTACATCAGCGCCCAAAGCACCCTTTCGGGCACCGTGCTAAGCACCAAAGGCGACACCCTCATCGGTGCGAACGTGTTGTTGGAAGGCACCTACGACGGAGCGACGACCGACCTCAACGGGTTCTTTTCTTTTAGCAGTGAAGAGCAGGGCGTACAAAATCTGTTGGTCATCTACCTCGGCTGCGATACCTTCCGGCAAACGGTGACGCTGCCCAATGCCGCCTTGCGACTCGCACCGCGCCTGAAAGAAAACGCTTCCGCCCTGCAGGAAGTGGTCATTTCCGCAGGTTCCTTCGAGGCTGCCGGCGACCGGAAAAAGGCAGTGGTTCTGACGCCCATCGACATTGCGCTCACGGCCAGCGCAACGGCTGACATCGCGGGGGCCATCGCCACCCTACCCGGCGTCACCCGCAACGGCGAATCCGGACAAATCCTGGTGCGCGGCGGCGCGGGTTACGAAACCCGCACTTTTATCGACGGCTTGCTGGTGCAGAACCCGTACAACAGTTCAGTGCCCAATGTACCGGCCCGGAACCGCTTTTCGCCTTTTCTGTTCAAGGGAACGATGTTTTCCACAGGCGGCTATTCGGCGGAATACGGCCAGGCGCTTTCCTCGGCCCTCATCCTGCAAACGGAAGACCTCGCGCCCCAAAACAACACCGGCCTGTCGCTGATGAGCGTTGGCGGCGGACTGTCCCAAACCCGTCGCTGGAAAAACACATCTGCTTCGTTGTCAGGCAGTTACAGCAACCTCGCGCCATATTTTGCTTTGTTGCCGCAAAACATCGACTGGATCAAAGCGCCACAATCGGGCGGCGGCGAACTCATCCTGCGCCACCAGACCAAAAAGGAAGGCATGTTCAAACTGTACGGTTCTGCCAACCGCTCCGCCATGCGTATGAATTACCCCGATGCTTTTCAGCCGGAACAAACAACGCCGCTTTCCCTGCTGGCTGATAATTTGTACCTGAACACGTCTTACCGGGCACAGATCAACAAATGGACGCTGTTTGCCGGACTGGCTTATACCTGGAACCGCGACTCCATTGGAAGTGATTTTGCGCAAAACAAAATCCAGCAATCAGCCCAGATGCGTTTCACGCTGAACCGCTCGTTCAGCCGCAGTTTCCGGCTGAAAATGGGCGCCGAATACCTCGCAGGCCGGTACGACGAGTACTTCCGCGACACAGATTTCTCCACATTCAACGTGGAGCGAAAAGAACAGTACGGAGCGGCGTTTGCCGAATCGGATCTATTTATTTCCTCGAAAATCGTGATCCGCACAGGGCTGCGGGCCGAACATTCGGGGCTGCTGCAAAAAACAAACCTCGCGCCGCGCCTATCCGCAGCCTATATCCTGGGGCAAAACGAACAGATCGCGATGGCGTTCGGGCAGTTTTACCAAAACCCGGAATACGATCTGTTGCGCCGCAATACCGGCCTGCAATTTGAACGGGCCACACACTACATGGCGAATTACCAGCGCATCCGCAACGGCTACACTTTCCGGGTGGAAGGCTACCTCAAAACGTATAAAAACTTAGTCAAAACCGACCCGGATACCTATTTGTCCAATAACGGCGGCGACGGTTATGCACGCGGCATCGACGTGTTTTTCCGCGACCAGAAGACCATCAAACGCGGTGATTACTGGATTTCCTATTCGTACCTGGACACCAAACGCGATTACCGCGATTTTCCGGTCCCGGCTGTGCCCACTTTCGCAGCGACGCACAATGCTTCGGTGGTGTACAAACACTGGTTTTCCGGTATCAACACGGCCTTCGGCGCTACTTATGCTTTTCAGTCGGGCCGGCCTTTCAACGACCCCAATACCAACGCCTTCAACAGCGGTCACACGCCCGTTTACCAGGACCTGAGTGTGAACGCCAGTTACCTGACTAACCTGGGCGGGCATTTCACGATCCTGTATGTGTCGGCCACCAATATTCTGGGATTCGATCAGGTGTACGGCTACCAGTACGCTGCGGCGCCCGGCCCCGACGGACGTTTTGCGGCCAGGGCGATTACGCCGCCTGCCAAACATTTCCTGTTCGTAGGTTTGTTTATTAATTTCGGACAGCGGTATAAAGCGGCGGAGACGACGAAGGTGGATATTTGAAGGGATGAGGGATGAGGGATGAGGGATGAGGGATGAGGGATGAGGGATGAG
>JAYSZC010001102.1:0-6145 GCA_043738235.1 Lewinellaceae bacterium
ATTGCAGGATGCCATGGCCGCGATGGACTTGCACCAGGCCTGGTCGTTCGAAGCGCGGGTGAAGGAATTGCTCTTTCAATTCCGCCTCACCGATTTCGAGCAAAAGGTCAAAAACCTCTCCGGCGGGCAAAAAAAGCGACTTGCCCTGGTCAAAGTCTTGCTCGAAGATCCCGACTTTCTGATCCTCGACGAACCCACCAACCACCTGGACGTGGAGATGATCGAGTGGCTGGAAACGTATTTGCAACAGCCTGGCATCACGCTGTTCATGGTCACGCACGACCGCTATTTTTTGGAAAATATCTGCGACAGCATCATCGAACTCGACAGTGGCATCCTGCGCCGCTATTCCGGTTCGTACTCGGATTATCTGGAAAAAAAGGCGCTCCGCGAGGAAGTGGAAGCGACCACCTACGACCGCCAGAACAAACTGCTCAAAAACGAACTCGAGTGGGTGCGCCGCAGCCCCCAGGCCCGCACCACCAAGGCCAAGGCCCGCGTGGATTCCTATTACGACCGCAAGGAATCCAACGACACGCTCAAAGTAAAAAAGGACGAACTGACCATCCAGATCAAGGAGAACCGCATGGGCAGCAAAGTGGTGGAATGCCACAACGTCAGCAAAAGCTTCGCCCAACGCGAACTGATTAAAAATTTCTCGTACAAATTCAAACGCAAGGAGCGCGTCGGCATCGTCGGGCCGAACGGCGCAGGCAAGTCCACCTTCCTGGCGCTCATCACCGGCGCGCTCGCGCCCGACACCGGCAAGGTAGTCGTGGGCGACACCATCGTGTTCGGGTATTACCGGCAGGATGGTTTGCAACTCAAGGAAGACAAGCGCGTGATCGACGTCGTGCGCGACATCGCCGAGGTGATTCCGCTGGAAAAAGGAAAAGAACTCAACGCCGCGCAATTGCTCGAACGCTTCCTGTTCTCACGCCCCCAACAACAGGTGTACGCCAGCCAGCTGTCCGGCGGCGAACGCCGGCGGCTCTACCTCGTCACGGTGCTGATGAAAAATCCGAACTTCCTCATCCTCGACGAACCGACCAACGACCTTGACGTGATGACGCTGCAGGTGCTCGAGGACTTTCTGGAAGATTTTCCCGGCTGCCTGCTCGTAGTCACGCACGACCGCTATTTTATGGATCGTCTGGTCGACCACCTGTTTGTGTTTGAAGGCAACGGACAAATCAAGGATTTCAACGGTACCTACGCCGAATACCGCGCCCGCAAACGCTCCGAAACAACCGCCCTTGCCGCCGAAGCCGCCCCACAAAAATCGGCCGCTAAAACAACCGTCGTTTCCCTGAACAATACCGAGCGCAATGAAATGCGCAAACTCGAAAAGGAAATGGCGACGCAGGAAGCCCGTAAAAAGGAGATCATGGAAAAATTCAATGCGCCGAACCTGAGCGCCGAGGAGGCCGCCAAACTCTCCAAAGAATTGGGCGCCTTGCAGGAATCGCTGGAAATGAAGGAGTTAAGGTGGCTGGAACTGGCAGAACGGGGGTAAATCGGGGTTTCCATACATTAAAAATACGGATATTTGATCGTCCACTTTTCATCAACGATCGTGCCGGCACGTACAACCACTTCCCTATTTTTGCCGTCCAATCCAAAAATACTCCACCGCACATGCGCTTATTATTTCGTTTGGCACCTGCCCTGTTCCTGCTGCCTTTGTTTTTGACGTTCTGCCAAAAAGAAAAATTCACGACCGACCCGGCCGATAAACTCGAATTTTCAACGGATACGCTCCGTTTTGACACCACTTTTACCGAAATCGGCTCGGCCACACGTATCCTGAAAGTATACAATCGCCGAAAGGAGAGTATCAGGATCAGCAAAATATACCTCGCCAACGGGGCAGCGTCGCGTTTCAACCTGAATATAGACGGCATTTCGGGCGACAGTCAGACCGATATTGAAATCGGCCCGAACGACAGCTTGTACGTATTTGCGGAAGTGACCATTAATCCCGACCAGCCGGCTAGCGCCAGTCCGTTTGTGATTTCGGAAGACATCGTGTTTGAGACCAACGGCAATACCCAGAAAGTGGTTGCAGAAGCCTTTGGCCAAAATGCCATGTACCTGCCCACGCGTTTCGGCGCAGGCGGCTCGGTCGGATACGGTTGCAGCGGCAGCGAATGGGTCTGGGACGATCCCCGGCCCTATGTCATTTACGGCATTCTGGTCATCGACGAATGTACCGTGCGCATCCCCCCCGGCGCGCGGGTATACGTACACGGCGGACTCGGCAAAATTGTAACCGACACCTCCATTATCCGTTACAACGACGGATTTATAGCATTTCAGGGCCAGGGGAAACTCATCGTGGAAGGCACGCTGGAAAACCCGGTCATTTTTGAAAGCGACCGCCTGGAAGCGGAATTTGACGAAGAACCGGGGCAGTGGACGGGCATCTGGCTACAGTCCGGCAGCTCTGGACACCGCATCGAACATTGTATCATACGGAACTCGGTCATCGGCGTGCGCGCCGACTCGGCCGTCGATCTGAACCTGCGCAATACGCAGATTTACAACACCGCCGGCCCCGGGCTCATCGGCGTACACGCCAAAATTAATGCGGAAAACTGCCTGTTCCATTCCAATGCGGGTTATTCCATCCAGTTGGAATACGGCGGCGAGTACAATTTTACCTATTGCACGGCGGCCAGTTACGGCGTAGACGGGGAAGCAATTCGTATGGGCAATGCCATCTGCCTCGATCCGGCCTGCGGGGCGTTTGTAGCAAATCGTTTGCAGGCACGGTTCCAGAACTGTATCCTATTCGGCGGCCGCGCCGATCAGATCACGCTGTTCGACCGCGTCGACGATCCTGCCATGTTCGATTACGAATTTAAAAACTGCATCGTGCGGGTGCGGGATTTGCTGAAAGACAATGCATACCCCGATTTTCTCGACCATTGCCAGCCTTGTATCAATGCCGAAGCCCAGGACACGATTTTCCTCGACCCCAACCGCTATAATTTCCGATTAGACACTATGCACTCCATCGCCAACCGCTATGGCATACCGGTGCCGGGCGTGGACAAAGACCTGGACGGAAAAATGCGGGATCCGGGAATGCCGGATGTGGGATGTTATGAGATCGAATTTTGAGGATTAAAAAATATAATTCTGCAAAAACAGGCAGCAATTATACATATATCTTTTTTACCCGGAAATCAGGTGTGGGTGAGTGTTCTTAATTTTAAGGCAATTATAATTTTACAAAACGTTAATATATAGCCATGTTTCAGACTATTATTTGGTTTTGATATTTTTGTCGTATCTTTGCGTCAGATTTTTTTTCATCAAACTGAAATTCGACTTATGAAATTGCAACAACTTGTGGACGCACTGGATACCCAGATTGTCCAAGGCGACATTTCTGGCGCATTTGAAGCATTTGCTGCCGACCATTGCGTAACACGCAGCAATGAGGCCGACAAAACCCATTCCAAATCTCAAAAAACAGAAGCACTGCGCACTTTTCTCAGCCATGTTGCTCAAATCAATCATATCGAACGCTACGCGGTTCAAATTGTCAATGACAAAGTAACGGACTCGCAGTTTGTATTCGATTTTACCGACCATTACGGTCGCCCGATGGTGTACAACGAGGTAATCCGCCGCACCTGGGACAATGGCAAAGTAGTAGAAGAACTGTACCTGATGGGTCAAACCATCGATGCTGCGAAACCATCTTCCGCCGCTAAAAAAACAAGCGTTCCGGCTGCAAAATCTGCCAAATCTGCCGCAGATAAAAAACCGGCTACGAAAAGCGCTAAAACGCAAACTGAAAAACCAGTTGCCGTTAAACAAAAAGCAGGGAAATAAAGCCCCTCCCGGCCTCGTCCCCGACGAGGTGTAAGGGCAAAAGCCCGGTTAGTCTTCGCGACTGGCCGGGCTTTTTTTAGAGGTGAGAAGTGAGAGCGTGAGAAGTGAGAGCGTGAGAAGTGAGAGTGGTGAGAGCGTGAGAGAATAAAAGCTATGCGTTGTAGTACTTCCCATTATCTTTGCAATCCGAATACGGTTTTTACCCCTCCTGTAAGTCAGATACGACCGAAGCAGATCAGACAATATTATTTGGGCCAATTTCCTGCAAATACCTGAGTATCAATACTGATAACGAATAACCCATAACGGATAACAATATATGAGTTGGTACAAACGACTGCGCGAAGGTATCTCTACCGCCACCAAAGCGAAAAAGGACGTCCCGGAAGGTATTTGGTTTCAATGCAAAAAGTGTAAAGAAACCAGCACGATGCGCGCACTGCGCGACAACTTCTACAAATGCCCGAAATGTGATTACCACACCGCCATCGGCTCGGCGGAATACTTCGAGATACTTTTTGACGATCAAGAGTTTATTACCCTGCACGACGATCTTATTTCGGTCGACTTCCTGCATTTTACCGACCTCAAACCCTACGATAAACGATTGGAAGAAAGCCGGAAAAAAACCGGCCTGAACGACGCCCTGGCCATTGGCGCCGGCAACGTACACGATTACCCGCTGGTCGTAGCGGCCATGGATTTTAAATTTATCGGCGGCTCGATGGGTTCTGTCGTGGGAGAAAAAATTTCCTTAGCCATCGACTACGCTTTAGAGACCCGCGCCGGCCTGCTGATTATCTCCAAATCGGGTGGCGCGCGGATGATGGAAAGCGCTTTTTCCCTGATGCAAATGGCCAAAACCAGCGCCAAACTGACCCTGCTGGCAAAAGCGGGACTTCCTTATTTTTCCATGATGACAGACCCGACCACTGGCGGCGTTACGGCCTCTTATGCCATGCTGGGCGACATCAATCTGGCCGAACCGGGTGCGCTGATCGGCTTCGCCGGACCACGCGTTATCCGCGAAA
Source organism: Lewinellaceae bacterium (assembly GCA_043738235.1). Lineage (GTDB taxonomy): Bacteria > Bacteroidota > Bacteroidia > Chitinophagales > Saprospiraceae > M3007. Next base: position 4,878 of record JAYSZC010001102.1, read on the forward strand.
CCATTAAACGCGACCTGCCCGAGGGCTTCCAGACAGCGGAATACCTGCTCGAAAACGGATTCGTCGACCTGATCGTCAATCGCAAGGATCTGCGCGAAACAATGGGCGATTTACTGGCATTTTTTAGCAAAAACCTGGATACGGCAAAGGAAGAGGTAGCCGAATAGTCTCATTGCCGGCTTTTCCAACAAGAAATAAGACAGATGGCTCGCCAACAATGTCCCCGCCAGCGCGACGGGGAATATCCAGTAGTCTGGAACCTGAAAAAAACGCAGGTTTATGGCCTTGACGACGCGAAAAACAATCGGATGCAGCAGGTACACGCCATAAGAAACCATTCCCAGCCAGAACAACACCCGGTGCAATAAGCCATGCAAGATGATGCCGCTGTGAAAAAAGGAAGCCGTTATCAGCAAGGTCGCAAGGGAAAATACTGCGCGATTGCCGCCGCTTACCAGGCTGAGGGCACTCGTCCCGACCGAGAATAAAAAAAGTAGTAAAACGCTTAAAATCAGCAGTATACGCCAGAATTTAGCTGGTATTTTTGCCCAATCGTTTTTGTAAAAAGCCATACCCACACCTGCTGCGAAGAAAAAAGCATGGTTGATTGCCTGCACATAGACATCCCACCAGATAAACTGCGGCGTGTCTTCCAGGATAAAAACAGGTTGTGAAGCATAGTACATAGCGCAGGCAAATAACAACGCTGCCACAGCCCATACAAGCGATCGGTTTTTACAGGCAAGCAGCATCAGGAGCGGGAAAGCCGTATAATACACCCACTCGCAACCGATGGACCAGGCGCCGGTAGCGATGTCCTTCGAAGGGTCCATGTACCCGAACAGGCAAGACAGGTTCAGGAAAATCTGCTGCGGCGTGTAGTCAATTTCATTGATTAAGATGGAAATAATTGTCGCCAGCCAGAGCAGCGGGAAAATGCGAAACAGGCGTTTAACGCCAAACCGGAGCACAGATCGCCAACGGCTGAAATCGGTGTTTTGATACACGATTCCAAGCGCTAATCCGCTGATAACAAAGAAGATAGAAACAGCGTAAATGCCCAGCCTGCCTTGCGGTGTAGCGGGATTCCATGCCCTGGTGATCCATTTTTCATAATGAAACACCAGCACAGCCAATGCCATCAGGCCGCGGAGGTAATCCAGTGAAGCGTAGCGGGTTGGATTTTCGATTTGGTAACGCAAGGTGTGTGGTATTCAACGGAACACGGATTTAACGGATTAGACACGGATTTTTCCCTCGTAGAGTAG
>JAYSZC010001103.1:0-6143 GCA_043738235.1 Lewinellaceae bacterium
GAATCAAATCCACCCTCAAATCAGCTTTAAACAGGCCGTCTTCGCGTCCGGTGGATAGTTCCGAATGCTCGGGATACAGCAAATCGAGCTGGCGTTGTACATTTTTCAGTCCGATTCCGCCGGAGCCGTTTTGGCCGGTATCCAGGTCGTTTTCGATGGTGTTGTGTACGCTGAAACGCAGTTGGTTGTTTTGCAGCGTCAGATGGATGCTGATGTAGACATCGCCGGTGGTAGCGCCTGCGCCGTGTTTGAAGCTGTTTTCCACCAAAGGTATGAGCAGCAGCGGGGCAATGGCTGCGTGCGGATTATCAATGGATTCCTGGTAATCGACGGTCAGGCGTTTGTTGTAACGCAATTTTTCCAGTTCGATATAGTCGCGGATTACCTTGGCTTCGTCGGCTACCGCGATGCGCGGGGCGCGGCATTCGTAGAGCACGAACCGCATGATTTTGGAAAGCATCATGATGGCGTCGGCCGTTTTTTCCGATTTTTTCCTGGCCAGCACAAACAGGTTGTTGAGGGTATTGAACAGGAAATGCGGATTGGTTTGCGCCCGCAGGAAACTAAGTTCACTTTGCAGTTTTTCCTTGATGAGGTTTTCCTCCACCTCCTGGCTTTTATACCGCAGTTTGATCATTTTAATGATAACTGCCGAGGTGATGGTGATATACAGGTCGAACACGGAAAGAATCATGCCCTGTGCCCTGAAAAACCCGAAGGGCATGGGTTGTATCCAGGTAAAATACCCCCAAAGCAGCAGCCTGTACAGCAAGGTCGCAATGGCAAAGGAAAGCAGGGACATCACCACTAATTTGCCTAATTTACTGCGATCGAGGTAAAGCGGGATGATATAATAAAAAATGAAGTAGGTAAATACCAGCTTCACAGGTAGCGAAAATGCTTCCCGATAGGTAGCCTCCAGCAGGTAGGAGCTGATGTTGCGCCCCTCCATTACACAAACCACCAGGCCATTCAGGAGCAAATAAACGATCCAGAAAAGCAGGTGGTAACTGATACGAATCCAGTTTATCCTTGCCATGCGATTTTTTCAAACCCGGGAGCAATGCTCAACGTGTACAGCGAACGGTCGCGCAGGCGAATTTCTTTGATAGGCATATCAGTTTCGTCCACCGTACAGTGTTTTACAAATGTGGGAAACCCCACCAGGTATATTTTTACTTTTTCATAGGAAGGTACAAAGTCTCCCTCTTTGCGCTGTCGCAGCGTGAAGCTGCCATTGTTACCTTCCGTTTCAAATATTTTCAAACTAAACTTACCTTCCTGGTAATCGTATCCTTCTCCTGCGTCTTCGTATAAGTGGCTGGTTTCCAAGCCGTTTTTATAGTACACATACAGGGACAGTTCATCCACCGGTTTTTCCTGCACCCACTGCCGCACCGGATAAATGGGCAGCACGGCCCCTTCCCGGATAAAAAAAGGTATCTGGTCGGGCGTTGTACTCACAAATACCTCACCGGTATTGGGCTGGCCCGTCCAGAAATAGTACCAGTTGCCTTTCGGCAGGTATACGCCCTGGCGCTGTACTTTCGGTTGAATGACCGGACTCACCAGCAAATGCTCTGCGAAGAGAAAATCGCGCTCCTGTTCCCAGAGTTTGGGATCGTTCGCGTCAGCAAAAACCAGGTGCCGCAGTACCGGCGTTCCATCCAGTGTATGATGCCACATGGCGGTATAGAGGCAAGGTAGCAGGCAATAGCGCAGCTCGATGGCTTTTTTCGCCGAAGGTGTCCATTTCTCCCCGAAAGACCAGGGTTCCTGGTCTGAAAGTTGTGGAAGCAGGGTTTCCGGGGGAGGGCTTTCGGGGGTGTGAACCGTCTCGTCGGGTATCAATCCTTCTTCCTCCAGGGTCAGCAAAGCATCGCCGGCGGCGTGTTGCCCTTTGCTGTGCGTCCGCATCATGGGGTGGAAAACAGCCAGTTGCAGCCAGCGGACATACAATTCGCCATCGGTACAGCCCGTAAATCCGCCGATGTCGGTTCCGCAGAACGAAAAGCCGGAAATAGCCAGTCGTTGGCACTGGATATTGGCAATCTGCAGGTGTTCCCAATCGGAAACATTGTCGCCCGTCCAGATGGCGGCGTAGCGCTGTCCTCCGCTAAAAGAAGCGCGGGTAAGCAGGAAAGGCCGTTTTTCGGGGAGCAGCCGGCGCAATCCATCCCAGGAAGCCCGGCTCATCTGGTGGCCGTAAATATTGTGCGCCTTCCGGTGGCTGCAAGGGTCGCCGTCGCCGTGGTGCATCACATGATCCGGCAAAGTTTTGTGGTGCACGTGGAATACCGCCGGTTCATTCATGTCATTCCAGAATCCGCTGATGCCCAGGTGTTGATACAAGTCGGTGTACAGTTCTCCCCACCAGTCCCGCGCTTTCGGGTCGGTGAAATCGGGGAAAGCGCAGAATCCGGGCCATACCGGCCCTTTGGCTATGTCGCCGTCGGCAGTGCGTACAAACATGCCCAGTTCCAGGCCCTTGCGGTAGACCTCGTATTCCGGGTCTTCTTTAATACCCGGATCGATCATAACAACCGTTTCAAATCCCTGTTCGCGCAAATCATCGATCAGGCGTTTGGGATCGGGGAAATGCGTTTCGTTCCAGGTAAAACAGCGATAACCGTCCATATAGTCGATATCGAGGTAAAGGGCGTCGCAGGGAATGGCTTCCGCCCGGAAACGATCGGCGATTTCCCGGACACTGCTTTCCGGGTAGTAACTCCAGCGGCTTTGGTGGTATCCCAGGCTCCAGAGTGGCGGCAACTCGTGGACGCCTGTGAGCCGCGCATACCGGCGGGCCACCTCGTCGAGTTCCGGCCCGTAAATGAAATAATAATTCATCTCGCCTCCTTCGGCAAAAAAACTGGTGGTGGCATTGTCCGTACTGTTAAAGTCAAAATGCGAGCGAAAGGAGTTGTCTAATAAAATGCCGTACGCAACACCTTGATACAGTGCGTAATAGAACGGGATGGCGCGGTACATGGCATTGTGATCCCGCCCGAAGGCATAAGAGTCGGTACACCAGTTTTCGAAATGCCGTCCTGCCAGGTTGGTTCCGCAGGTCTTGTCGCCGAGGCCCATAAACACCTCTTTCCGATGGCATTTTTTTTCAATTTTCAATGCGCTCCAACCGTGCATAACGGTTCTTTTAGCGGAATAACCGCCTTCATCTTCACAAATCACCCGGTCGTCGAGGTCGTAAAAACGCACCCGTAGTCCCGATTTGGATACCACCACCTGCAGGTATTCGGATACCAGCACATAGTCGTTGTTGTTTTCATTTAAAGTAACGACCACCTTGCCCGGCTGAAAGTCGGGTGAAACAGCGTATGAAAAATCGGGAACAAACACCCCGTCAGGCGAATATCGCAGCCGGATAATACCGCCCGTCAGCACCTGTACACGCAGGGTTACATGGTTTTTGCAGATAAATTCGTAGGCCCCTTCGTACCAGCGGACGTTCGTGACTTCATCGGGTTGAATGAGCTGGAAAACGTCTTCGTACCGCTCGCTCACGCTGGCGTCGGCCCATGCGATTGTTGTAGGCCGGGGCGCTACGACCGGCGCCGGGATTTTTTCGGGTATTTCTTTGATTCGTTTGGCTGCCACGTGCTGTTCATTTTGCAGCTAAGTAACGATGAAAGCGCAACTATTTAAAAAAACCAGCTGCCTTGCAGGATGAAGCGGCCTGTGCGTGGCAATTGGGAATTTGTAGTGGAAATACTCGAAAATTGTTCGGTAGCGCTGTTGTAACTGTTCAGGAGGTCGTTTTGCCGGGTGAAAATTTTCCGGACAGGCGAGCGCCAGAAAGCGGACACTTCAAAGTGGCGGCCCAAACGCCATCCCATGCCAAGCTGGTAATCCAGTTGCCAGCGCTGCAATTCATCAGTGGCTACCTGGCCGGCGTCTCGCTGCGACTTATTCGTATCTAAGGAAACAACCGCGTTATCAACAAAATTCTGCGCCGCCGATTGCCCCAAAAAGGTATAATTCACAGAAACGCCTGAGTACAGGCGCAAGGGGCGAATGGGTTGCCACCAGGCCATGACGGGCATTTCCATTTGCTGAAATTTTCGCAGCGGAATATAAACGTACCCATCCTGCAAGTCGGCATTACTTGTGACGACGCCGGTACCCGGAGTGTAAGGGTCTGTGAATAAGCCTGTTGCATTGTTATACAGCGTCTGTTCTACCGCTACAACCGGTTGTTTGTTTTCGGAGGGGCGATAACGGGTGTACAGGAGAGATGTGCGAAGTCCCCATTTCCGGGCAAAACGCCAGTCTGCTGTGATGCCGGCCGACAGGCCGTTCAGGGATGAAAACTGCTCCGTGGATACGGCACTTGTCAGGCCGAATCCCCAGCGGGGCGTTGCTTGCAGGGGCTTGATGGAAGCCTCGTTGGAGCCAGGTGTTGCGGCAAAAGTACGGGTGTCGGTAAGGGAACGTGTTTGTTCGGTTTCCACGGCGTGGAAAGGCAGGGCAGCCGGAAGGAGCAGAGTAGCCGCATTTGCTTCCTCGAAATTGTCTGTGTTTGCAGGCATGGCATTATCCGGTAAAAATGTTGCAGCTTCACTGGCCGAAGGGTTTGCAACCCCTATATTTTCAACCGGAGAAGATGTTGCTCCGTTTGTTTGAACCTCCGTTATCTGCATCGAAGCGGAAGAAGAATGGGTCGGCGCCTGATCAACGGTTGCCTGCTGTGGGCTGCTGAAGGCGGGCAATTGCCGGGCCGTGACACTTGTTTTATCCGTGTTTTTCGCGCTTCGTATACCTGGCAGCTTATCTGAATGAACAGGTGCTTTTCCAGGCGTAACCGGTTGATATTCCATATTTTGTTGCACCACAGGCCGCTCTGTTTTCAAAGTCGCCGGTGCGGGTGCGGATGGCGGATTCGCTTCGGATTGCCACCAGGCGCGGCTTCCCAGGATGGCGAGGGGCAGCAAAAGCAGCCCCAGCCACCACCATATAAAGGGTCGGCGTTTCTGATCCGCAGGCATCTCGCGATCGAGCAATTGTTGCATCGATTGCCAGCCCTTGTCGGCAAGTTTCTTGTCCTGATCTTCTATCATGTCGCAGTCTTTACTTTAGGGCTTTGGGTGTTGTTTGGATAATAATGAGCAAGTAGTTCGCGTAGTTTTTGACGGGCCGTACTGAGGTGCCATTTGGAAGTGCCTTCACTCATTTGCAGGGTTTCGGCTATTTCTGCATGAGAATATCCCTCGATCGCATACAACCTGAAAACCTCCTGCGAAACGGGGGGCAGGGTTCGCACGGCCCTCAGAATATCCTCTTCATAAAATCCTTCATGGCTGCTTTCCTGCACGGGCCGGTCGTGGTCTTCCAATACCAGAAAATGCAGGTACCGGGCATTGTCGCGGTAATAATCGGCCATGCTATGGTACACCAACCGGCGAATCCAACCTTCCAGACTACCTTTAAAACTGAAGGTGTGTATTTTTTTGAAAACGCGCAGAAATCCGTTGTTCAGGATTTCCAGTGCGGTATCTTCATCCCGCGTATATCGGCGGCACATGCGGAGCATTTCCGGAAAAAATCGACGGTAAAGCGCTTCTTGTATGCGCCGGTCATTGGCAGCGCAACCGGCAACCAATTCCTCTTCCGTATAAATTTTATGCTTGAAAATGCTCATTCAACAGTGGGCACGCCTGAATCGGTTTGAGTAGTTATCGGTTATTAGTTATTGGTTATCAGTGTTGATAATCAAGCATTTGCAGAGAATTTAATCTAAATTTTTTTGCCTGGTTCATTATCTTTTCGTACTGAATCGTTGCTGCAAAGTAAAATATTTTACCTATAACAGCAAACCGATGCCCAATTCCACCCTTTTTTTCAAATGCCTGTCGTTACCGAATCCGCCGCCCCAGGCAGCGTTATCCCAATCCCGTTCCATTCGCTGCAATCGAATGCCGATAAACGTCAGAAAATGATTGCCGATGCGGTACCCCAATTGCCCCTGTGCCATCCAGCCTCCTTTCCAATTCTGGATATTGGCGTCACCGCCCCACCAGTCAAAAACCTGCTGTTCTTTTCCAATAAACGACCAGCCCGCTCCGAGGGAATAAAATGGAGCAATGCGTTGTTTGGTCAAATACCCGCGGGCTTCGGCAAAAAGT
>JAYSZC010001104.1:0-6139 GCA_043738235.1 Lewinellaceae bacterium
TCACTACGCAGACGCACTGTCAATACATCAGACACCGGATTCGGCGCCAAAACAAGCGCACTACCGGCAGCAGAAACCGGATTTTTCACCGCCGTTACGCCCTGTCCGTACAGCGTTTCCACCGCATCGGGCGCAAAGGCATAGTTATAGATTTTGACATTGTCCAGCACGCCTTTAAAATTGTACTCCGGTTGTCCGGGCAACATCTGTCCCATCAGGAAAGCAAGCGAGGTGGTGCGTATTTTTCCGGTTAAAAGTTTGTACGTCCGCAACTGGCCGTTCAGGTAAAGGGCCATCAAAGTGCCATCATATGTGACGGCGGCATGGTAAAAAATATCGGTTTCCAGCGGTACATCCGCGTCGAGGTCGCTGATGCCGTTGAGCGTATTGACCGTCCATCGCAGGTATCTGTCCGGTGTAATGGACAATTTCCAGCGATTTTGCCAGCTGCCGTGCGACAATAGAAATGTTTCTTTTTCAGGCAATGCAGTGGCTCTAAACCAGGTACTGACAGTGATGCCGTCCTGAAAATTGAGTATCGGACTGCTGGGCACCAGGATATGCTGCGCGCCGCCGTTGAAATAATAAGCGCTTTGCAGCGTCCCGTTTTGGTCGGCGGTCAGGATAGCGCCGTTGGCCTGCCCGTGCAAGTTATTGCCGCTGATGTCGTTGGCATTTCCGGTAAAAGGATAATGCGCAATGAGGTTACCCGGTGTACTATTGAAATTTTTGACCAAAATACTCGTCGTAGCCTGCGCGAATAGCCCCTGATCGTCCGTGGCTCTTGCAGTAATCTGGAAAATACCTTCCGAGGCGGGAGCCGTCCATTCCACTTCGCTGCCACTGCCGCTGATGGAGCCGCCGCTGACCGTCCAGATATATGTGAGCGGGTCGTTATCGGCGTCGTTCGCGAGACAAGTCAGTTGCAGGGTTCCATTGGGCGCCACATACGCCGCACTTTTTTGAATTTCCGTGATGTATGGCGCGTCGTTGATTTCAGGAACAATGGAAATAAATAAGAAAGAAGTATCGCTGTTGCCCTCCGGGTCGCCGGCGATGAGGCGGACTTGCGCAGTACCGCTAAGCCCTGGCGCAATCAATTGAACCGTAGCGCCTGTACCGGAAATAGTGCCGCTGACGGTACTCCAGTTGTACGTGATCTGATCCGAATCGCCATCAAACACCGTGGCGTAAACGGCTGTGGAATCGCCAAATTCCAGCGGATTTTTCGCTGCTGCGAGGGCTTGTATCCGGGGCGTTTCGGTATATGCCTGCGCATGTTGGTCAAAATCGACTACCACGCCATCGATCAGCATCCGGTTTTTATCATACGCTACCGCGCCGCCGGCAGGGGCAAGCGTCACTAAAATGGCCTGATTGGCCGGGATCGTCACAGTAACCGTACCGGATACATTTTGCAGCAGGAAGGTTTCGGAAAGCGCATCGTATACATCCACCGGAGCGTTTCCTGCGTCCATCTGAACCAGATAAGCCGTGCCGTAAGGATTGTACAACAGGTAAGTCGGATAAGCTGCGCTGCCGTAAAAATCCGTTTTCAGCAGGTCGATTTGCAGGATTTTATCCACGTTGGTTTTTTTCACAATACTGCCGAGGTAGCCGATAGAAGAGGTGCCGTAGAGCGCGAGGTTGGTAGCAGCCCAGCCGCCTTGCACAGCGTCGCCGGTGGAATAAGGGGACAGATTCTGCCATTTTTCGCGCAAGGCTTCGTAACCCATCACTTGTTGCGGGTCGTTGACCGCCGACCAGGCGGAAGCATCCTGCAGGTTGGAAGGCAAAAAGCCCGGAAAAAACAGGCGCGTGGCATTGCTCAGGTTGAGTATCCATTTGCCGATTGCGCGGGCAAAACGTTTGTCGTAGCGCACCATCGGCGCGAGGGCTGCGGCCTGTTGCACACCGTTCAGTTGGAAAGCGTAATCATTGCCTCCGTCGTTGGCTTCGCCGACTAAGCCGGATACGTCGTACCCGCCCCAAGTGCCGACGATGGTGCCCCAACCCCGCAAGTCGCCCCGGTCGAACGACCAGTTGACCATTTTTTCGACGTCGTATTTCGTACCAAGCTCGGCATTCATTTTCGCCGCTGTATAGGTGCCGTAAGGTAATTGTAATTCGTAGGAAGGGTTTGACTGCCAGTCATGTAGAAACTCGATGGACCATTCCGCGCCTTTCAAGTATTCCGGGTTACCGGTTTTTTTCCAGGCATTGTACAATACCCAGGCATAAGCGCCGGCTGCTTCCGGTTCCTTTACGCCGTTGGGATTCGGCTCCATGGTTTTGAATTTCCAGGCGCGGTAGTTCATATAAGCCGGTTCCCAGGGCGCATCGCTACCGCCCATGGCCCGCACGGATGCCAAAAACTGGTCGGCAATGGTGGTGAATTGCCAGTTCGCCTCCGCGCCAAGATTCGGATAGAGGTCGTACAACTGGTAGAAATACACATTGGGCATCAGGTCGTACCACCAGTCGCCGCCGCTGCTCGCCCCTGCGTTGTTGAGGTAAATGTTTTCGCCATTGGCTTTGTTAAAAAAATCCTGGCTCATCAGCAGCCAGTTCTGGCCGAATTGGGTGCTTTTGTCGGCCCCGACCAAAGAAGCGCCGACCAGGGAAGGCAACACATTGATGGCTTCGTTGCCCAGCGGCGAGTTGGTGCCAACGTATGTATGAAGCCGAAAAGTGGGATTTTCCGGGTAGTTGATACCCGCCGGGCCGAGATAGGAGAGCGGCAGATACTGTCCCGTTTTTTGCAGGTCATACACGAAAGAGTCGTAGCGCAGGGCTACCTGCCGCCAGTCGCGCACATTGTACGGAGCGGGCTGGTTGGGCATTTGATCGACGCGGGGAATGGCGATCTGGCCGGTTTGCGCGGTGAGCAGGATGGCTTTGCAGATAAGCGCAAAGGAGAAAAAAATATATTTAAGAAACTGCATAAGTAGTTATCCGTTATTAGTTATTGGTTACCAGTGTTGATAATCAAACATTTGCAAAGAATTTAGTCTAAACTGATTTTGTACACCTGCTTATGTTTTTTTTAATAGGTATACGTGACGTGGGCTATGCCGAATTTTGAAAGATTAATCAGGATAACAACGTATGCTGATAATGGATGCACTCGCGGATTGGACGGATCACGCGGATTTCCACGGATTTTCCCGACTTAGCGTTGACATGGATCAAATAACGTTCACTTTTTGGCCGTTGTTGGCGGGGACACCAACAATGGCTAAATTATTGGTTATCAATATATTAGCCCCAGCGGGGCGGTAATATTTGTAGCACCAACATCGGAATCACAATGCCAGCCCCAGCGGGGCGGTAATATTCTTGTTATCATTATCGCCCCGCTGGGGCTTGTGTTTCTTGGTTTGCTTTAGGGCTACAAATATTACCGCCGCGCTGCGGCTATAACCAATCGTGCTTAGCCTGACTGCTATGGCGGGGACGCCAACAACGGCCAAAAAAAATAGCAAGTCAACTCTAAAGCGGGAAAATCCGCTTTTATCCGTCAAATCCGTGTCATCCGTGTTGCTATTATTCCTACGAGAGGAAAATCCGTGTCTCATCCCTTAAATCCGTGTTCCATTATTCCAACATCCAGAAAAAAAAATCAATACCCCGCACTCTGCACCAGCGCCGGATTCAAATCAATCTCCGTTTGCGGAAGCGGGAACACCTCGTGTTTGCCAGTCTGAAATCCCGGTAGCGTCTGCGCGGCAATGCCCCAGCGCACGAGGTCGAAGAACCGGTGCATTTCAAAACCCAGTTCCACCCGGCGTTCGTGGCGGACGGCTTCGCGCATGGCCTGTTGATCGGTTGTAGTTATGGCCGGTAAAGCCGTAGCGGGGTCGGTTGCCTGTGCCCGGGCGCGGGCGCGTACCTGTTCGAGTGGCGCCTGTGCTTCTCCTATACGCCCCAGTTCCGTCAGCGCTTCCGCTTCCCAGAGCAGCACTTCGGCAAAACGGATGGCTGTGTAGTTGATGTCGCCATCGGCTTTTTGGGTCACGGAATCCTTGGCTTGCAAGTATTTGCGCACGCCGTATTTCGTGGAAGAGAAAGAGTTTTTGTACACCACGCCGAAGTAGTCCTCATTGTTCATGGCCACCGTGAACCTGCGGCGGGGATCGCCGGCTTCAAAACCGAGCACAAATTCCTCCGTCGCTTCTGCGAAACCATAACCCTCATATTTTTTGGACGCCCACCACTGGTTGAGGAAATTACCCACGCCGAGTTCCAGGTTGGCGTGCTGGATTTCCCAAACGGATTCGGTGTTGTTCTGTGTGTGTTTTCTGAAATTGTCTACGTAGTCGGGCATCAGCGCATACACACCGAGCGCTTTTACTTTCGCCACATATTCCAGCGTTTTTTCCCAGTTTTTTGCATACAAATATGTTTTTGCCGCCAGCGCATAAGCCGCGCCTTTGGTGGCGCGCCCTATATCGGAAGCCGGTTGCTGGCTGGGCAGCAAGGTACCTGCGAGCTCGCAGTCTGCTGCGATTTGGGCATACACTGTTGCTTTCGGCGTTTTTGGCACTTTCAACTGGTCGGGCGGCGTCACATTGACAAAGAGCGGCACATCGCCGAACACCTGCGTCAGCAGAAAATAGTAGTATGCCCGCAGGAACAGCGCCTCGCCGCTGATGCGGTTGCGGCTCGCCTCGCTCATGTCGATCTTTCCGATGTTGTCGAGCACTAAGTTGCACTGCGTGATACCGGTGTATTGCAGTTTCCAGAACGTGTTGAATTCCTCGGTGCGCGGGGTGTAGGTAAAGGCATCCATTTCGGTGATGCCCGGACGCGAACCGTCGCCGCCGGGGATGGCTTCATCGGAGGTGACTACGGCCATTGCCCAGTAAAAATTGTTGTTGGTACTGCTGAGCACCAGGGGCTGGTAGGCGGCATTCAGGGCCTGTTTGGCGTCGTCTTCCGTTTGGAAAAACGAACCGGCATCGAGCGTTGCAATGGGTTCTTTATCGAGAATGCCCTGGCAGGAAGCAAGCGCAAATACTGCTAATATAAGAATGCAGTGAGATAACTTCATAGTATTGGTATTGAAGTTATCAGTTATCAGTTATCGGTTATCAGGATGTCGGCCTTTGGTTTTTGTAAATGCTCAAAGAAACGCACCCTGATAACTAATAACTGATAACTGATAACCAATTTAGAAATCAATTTTCAATCCTGCAATAAATGTCCTCGGCGCAGGCACCGTCCCCCAGTCGATCCCTACCGCGAGGTCGGACGAAAGGCCCAGACCGCGGGTATCGTTGGCATTGGCCTGAATTTCGGGGTCGAGACCCGGGTAATTGGTGAACGTGAGCGCGTTTTGCGCCGTCACGTACAGCCGCAAACCGGCCACACTTTCCCATTTCAGCAGACTTTTAAAATTGTAGCCCAAGGTCACATTTCGGATGCGCAGGTAAGAGCCGTCTTCGAGGAATCTGGTAGAGGGGCGGCGGTTGCCGTTGCGGTCGTCGAGGCTCACTTTCGGAATATCGGTATTGGTATTGGAAGGCGTCCAGCGGTTGAGGATGTCGCGGTAGGAATTGAAGCCGCGCGATTGTGTTTCATAGGCAAAATTGCCGTAGAGGAAATACACGTCGTTGCCGTAAACGCCTTGAATAAGCGTGGAAAAATCGAAATTGTGCCAGTTAAAACCCAGGTTGACGCCATACGTAAAATCAGGAAAAGGATTGCCGATGTGCTGGCGGTCTTTGTCGTCTATTTTATTGTCGCCATTCAGGTCGGCAAATTTTACGTCGCCCGGACGGGTATTGACCGTCTGGAAAGGACTGGCATCAATCTCCGCCTGTGTCTGGAAAAGTCCTTCGGTTTCATACAGAAAAAATGATCCGACGGGATAGCCCGGTTCCGTTTTGGTCAGGGCGCCGTCGGACAATCCGAAACCGCCGAGAATCGGTTCGCTGTCGGCAATGGACAGCACTTTATTGCGGATAGCAGAGATGTTTGCTCCGATATTATAGTTGAACTTCCCGGCCCTGTTTTTGTAAATCAGTCCCAGTTCGACGCCCTTGTTTTCGACGGAAGCAGCATTGACGAAAGGCGGCCGCACTGCGCCGCCGGCTTGCGGTACCGGTACGCGCACCAGGATATCGTCGGTGCGTTT
>JAYSZC010001105.1:0-2466 GCA_043738235.1 Lewinellaceae bacterium
CTCTACGGACTTATGACTTCGCACTAACGACTTCGGACTATTTATCCAGCCAGGCTTTAAATTCTGCGACCCGTTCGCGGCTGACAAACAGTTCTTCCTGGGCTGCCGGGTTGGTTTCCAGTTTCAGGCGCCCGTTCAGGTGGGGCAATATTTTGGCGATGGCGTCAATTCGCAAAGTCATGCTGCGGCTGATGCGGAAATAATCGCGCGGGTTCAGCGTGCGTTCGAGTTCCTCCAGGGTGTTTTCCACAAAATATTTTTTCCCGGCAAAGGTAAATGCCTGCGTCAAGCCATCGGCGGAGCGAAAAAAAGCGATGTCGGTGGTGGCGACAAAAGCGAGTTGCTGCCCGGTTTTGACCAGAAAACGCTCCTTATACGCTTCTTTTTTGAAGTAATGGGCTAGCATTTCATACTCGAATACGGGAGCAGCGCTGCGCTGATTTTCCAATTTATTCAATGCCCTGCCCAGGTCTTCGGGATCGATGGGTTTGAGCAGGTAGTCTATGGCATTCACCTTAAACGCCTGTACCGCGTAGTGATCGAAAGCCGTGGTAAAAATGACCGGCGATTTGATGTTCGCCTGTTTAAAAATATCAAAACTCAGTCCGTCGGCGATCTGGATGTCCATAAAAACCAGGTCGGGCGTCGGGAAGGTGCGGAACCAGCGCACAGCCCCTTCCACGGAGTCCAGCGTATCGACAATCTGGCAGGCCGGGCGCTGCTCCAGCAAGAGTTTGCTGAGCTGGCGGGCGGCAGGAATTTCATCTTCTATGAGGAGGACTTTCACGGGTATGGTTTGGATGATTGGAAAGGTTTGAAAAGGTTTGATGGTTTGAAAGGTTTGATGGTTTGAAGTGGTAACGTAAAGCCATGAGTTACCACTTCAAACCATCAAACTTTCAAACCATCAAACCTTCATAAACCCTTATCAACTTTTATCAACCTTCTTCTAAATCATTTTCCATTCATTTTTACCAAAAGTTGTACTTTTGCGCCCTATGAGAAAAATCATCGGAAGCCTGCTGCTTGCAGCATTTATTTTTTTAGCGGGATCCTGTAAGGGCAGTTTTGAAAAAATCCGTACCAGCGGCGATGCCGAACTGATCCTGAACAAGGCATTCGAGTATTACGAGAGTGAACAATACCAGCGCGCTCAGACGCTTTTTGATCTGGTACTCAACACTTTAAAGGGCAGCGATAAAGCGGAAAAGGCATATTTCTATTATGCCTACACGCACTATCACCTCAAGCAGTATCTGCTGGGCGCCTACTATTTTAAAAACTTTTCCAACACTTTTCTGAATTCGGAGTTCCGGGAAGAGGCGGCTTATATGTCCGCTTATTCCAACTACCAATTGTCGCCTACCTATCGCCTCGATCAGGGGAATACCATTGCAGCCATTGATGAATTTCAATTGTTTGTCAATCTTTTTCCGGAAAGCAAAAGGGTGGATGAATGCAACAAGCTGATTGACGTGTTGCGCCGGAAACTGGAAGAAAAAGCATACGCGGAAGGAGAATTATACTTCAACCTGCGGCAATACCAGTCGGCGGTGATTTCATTCGACAACCTGCTGCGCGACTACCCGGAAAGCCCCGATGCCGAACGCGTGCGTTATCTGGTTGCCAAAGCAAATTTCCTGCTCAGCGAAAACAGTGTGGTAGAAAAGAAGGAAGAGCGCTACACCGAAACAATCAAACGCTGCGACGAATTTCTGGAAAAATACAGCAGCGGCAAATATGCCAAGGAATTGAAACAAATCCGAAAAGATTCGGAAGAAGCACTGAAAGCGATTAAAAAACGTTTGAAAAGCACCTGATTTGTTGATAAAGGTTGATGAGGGTTTATAAGGGTTGATAAGGTTGATAAACATCCACTCGGGAATGAAGCGATTTTACTTTTTTCGAGCGGATGTTTATCAACCTTATCAACCCTTATAAACCTCATCAACTTCAATAGACCCTCATCAACCTTTTCATAATCAACTTGTTACAACACCATACAAAAACGAATTTTGTCCACTTACTTCGTATAAAATGAGCGATATCAAAAGCAAAGCCCAAGGGCTTGACCCCAATGTTCAACCGCGCAATGTGCTGGAACTGGTTGAAAAAACCAACAACATCTACGAAAGCATTGCCATTATCAGCAAACGCGCCCGCCAGATTTCAAGTGACCTAAAATGGGAAATTCAGCGCAAACTGGAAGAGTTTGCCGTCAACACCGACACCATCGAAGAAGTACAGGAAAACAAGGAGCAAATCGAAATCTCCAAGTTTTACGAACGCCTGCCCAATACACCCATTATCGCTGCCCAGGAATTTCTGAACAACGAAATTCAATGGCGGTATTCGGATGAAAAAGAATAATGGCTCAAAAGGGTTGATAAAGGTTGATGAGAGTTGATAAGGTTGATATTCATCCGCTCGAAAATGAAGCGATTTTACTTTTTCGAGCGGATGAAT
>JAYSZC010001106.1:0-6119 GCA_043738235.1 Lewinellaceae bacterium
TAAATGCTTGATTATGAACACTGATAACCAATAACTAATAACTGATAACTACTTATTACCATGCGAATTGCCCTATTCGGAGCCGGACACCTCGGCAAAATCCACCTCAAATGTATTCTGGCTACCACTTGCTGGAAATTGGCAGGTTTTTACGAACCGGATGATAACAATGCGGCATCGGCAGAATCGCAGTACGGCGCTAAACGCTTCCATTCCATCGAACAACTACTACAAGAGGTGGATGCCGTGGATATTGTGACACCAACGCCCACCCACTACGAACTGGCGGCAATGGCCATGCGGGCCGGCAAACACGTTTTTATCGAAAAACCGGTGACACAAACCATCCCTGAAAGCAACAAACTGTTACAACTGACCGCCAAACACCAGGTTAAAGTACAGGTGGGACATGTGGAGCGATTCAATCCGGCCTTCACGGCTTTACAGGACATGACGCTGAATCCGATGTTTATCGAAGGACACCGGTTGGCGGTTTTTCAACCGCGTGGCACCGATGTGTCTGTTATTCTCGACCTGATGATCCACGACCTGGACCTGATTTTGCACCTGGTTAAATCGCCCGTCTCCAAGGTTAGCGCCAGCGGCGTGGCCGTACTGAGCCATACGCCGGATATTGCCAATGCCCGTATTGAATTTGCTAACGGGGCTGTTGCGAACCTTACAGCCAGCCGTATTTCGTTGAAACAAATGCGAAAAATGCGTCTTTTCCAGCCCGATCATTACCTGAGCCTCGATTTTTTAGAAAAAAACGCACAGATCGTTCGCCTTTTTGAACAAGATGCCGCCGACCTGCCACCGCAGGAGCAATTGATGGAATTTGAAACCAATACGGGCAAAAAATGGCTGCAACTGCAAATGCCGGAAACGGCTCCGGTCAATGCCATTCAACGGGAACTGGAAACTTTTCATGCCGCTATCCTGCAAAATATGGACCCGGTTGTCACGCTGGAAGACGGCGCTAAAGCGCTGAAACTAGCGCACCGCATTCTAAAAGAGATTGATAAGGGACATACTAGATTTTTATAAAGATTCCCCGCCTGTACAACACCAGACAAACCAGCCAGACCACAGCGGTGAAACTCAGCGCGTACAGGAGTGAACCCAGTTCCGCCTCGTGGATCGGGTAAAATGCATGCTGGTAAATCCAGTTTAAAGCGCTGCGGCTCTTCCCTTCCGGGTCCGTATATTTGAACAAAGCAGCAGTTTTTACAAGCAACGCCGCCAGTACAAAGGCAAAAAGTGGATTGGAACCAAAAACCAGGAAGGGTTTGGCCCAGGCATTCCAGCCCCGCAGGTCGAGCGCCCACACGCACAAAGACAGGAAAATCATGGCCAGTCCACCCGTATACAACACAAAAGAGCTGGTCCAAAGCGATTTATTGATGGGAAATGCAAGCCCCCAGACAAGTCCGACCACACCTATGATGGTTCCGTAAAACAACAAATCATACACCAAGCGGGTCGGTTCTGATTTGCGCGCTGCAATCAAACTGCCGGTCAGATAACCTATGATAACCGTTACCACCGATGGCAAAGTGCTCAGCAGCCCTTCCGGGTCGAATGGAATGCCCTTGCCCATCCATAAATGCCCGGCGCCCAGCAGCAGCAGGTCTACCTGCCGTACAACATTCGACTCCAGGCCGTATGGGTCAGCACCGCCGGCCAGGTGTAGCACCGTCCAGTATGCCGCCAGCAGCAGTCCTGCTGTGATGGCCAATGCCTGCCTTGACAACATGACACATAAAAATGCCGCTATGCCGTAGGCCAGGCCGATGCGCTGCAATACACCCAGAATACGCAATTCCGACCAGTTTTTATTAAAAAACGGGAATGCATTGAGTGCCAATCCAATCAAAAAAATGAGCGCAGCGCGGCGGAGAATTTTGCGGGTTAGCGCCGGTGTCAGCTGCTGATTGAATTTTGAAAAGGAAAACCATAGGGCCACGCCTACGATGAACAGAAAGAAAGGAAACACCAGATCCGTGGGTGTGCAGCCATGCCAGTCGGCATGTTCGAGCGGATCATAAATACTTTGCCAGGTGCCGGGATTATTCACCACAATCATTAGGGCAATGGTGAGTCCGCGGAAAAAATCAAGAGAAAGGTAGCGCATAAACAGATTGTTATTTTTTCAGCCGAAATGTAATCAGATAATTCAAAACTATTTTACCTTTCCCAAATGATTATACAAATCATGTAATAACATCTATTTACTAATCCAAACTTAATTTCGTATGAAGAATTTATTAATGTTTTGTAGGTGCATGTCAATCTTGCTCCTGTCCATGGTGTCGACAACCTTGTCGGCACAATCTGTCAGTTACAGTATTAAAGGACCGTAACGGATGATTCCGGCGCGCCGGTAACAGGAGCCACCGTTTCCTTAAGCGAGGTTCGCCAGGGTACTTACACCGATGAAAGAGGGTTTTACAACCTGAGTGGTGCCGTCCCCGAAGGTACGTACAACCTGGAAGTATGATTATCAGGACAATATCTTTCAAAATGCTTTCGGAACCGACAATTACCTCTCCGTAAAAGGAGGAACGGACAAAAGCAATTATTATGCCTCCTTCGGTTATGCCAACAACGACGGTATCATCCTGAATACGAATTTCAAAAAATATACAGGCCGTCTGCGCCTCAACCAGACGCTCAGTAGTTGGGCCACCTTGTCTGCGGGCCTTGGATATACCCTGAGCAAAAGCCAGGATATGCCCAACGGAAACAACTTTTTCAGCCCCATCAGCACGATGTTCATCATCGATAATGTGTGGAATATTACAGAGCGCAGCGCCGATGGAACCTTGAAACAGGTGGAACTGGTGCGCATGTACGATGGCGAATTTTTGGGAACAAATTCCAACGGAAGTGGTAAGCGCCGACGCCTTCTTATCGGGCAAGCGCCCTGCTTTTAAAACCCGTCAGGCGGCTTTGGAAGAGGCGGTTCAATTGCTGAATGGCGCGGCTGTGATGATGCAGACCGTGACGCCTTCCGCATTTTTCAATGTCAAAGTGGGGACGGATATCGACATGAAAAATGCAGTGAATGCACTGCTGTCCCGTTACAACCTGATGCTGGGAAAATACGCCGAGGCACTCGCCGCAGCCAATAATGTTGATTTGGCTAAAAAATCGTTCTTCAGATACGATGCTGTGAGCCAGAATCCGGTATTTCGCACTTCCTTAGTCACGAACAACACTTACAACGGTTTGCCCAACTTTGGTTTGCCTGATACGCTGAAGCCGAATGCACTGGATGCCCGTATAGCTTTTAAAAGTGCAGGGATTTTTCAAAAGCGACGCCGACCAGATTCCGATTTACCTGCCCGGTGAAATCACGCTCATCAAAGCGGAATGCCTGGCCCGCCAGAATCAACTGACGGACGCAGTGGCCGAATTGGATAAAATACTCACTAAGACAACGGATATTTTTGGAGTGACGGCCAAATTAACTGAATACGCTGGTCCCTTAACTTTAGAAGCCGTGTTGTTCGAGATTTACAGGCAACGCTGTATTGAATTGTATATGTCGGGTATGAAATTAGAGGATAGCCGCCGCTTCAACCGCCCTGGTCCGAATGACGCAAGGTCTGAACGCAGCCGCAATTTTTATCCTTATCCAACCGTGGAGCGCGTCAACAACACAAATACGCCGGCAGATCCGGCAATTTAGGCGTGAGGCGTGAAATAAGGGATGAGGGATGAGGGATGAGGGATGAGGAATGAGGAATGACCGAGCGTGATGTCGGGCATCACGCTCGGTCATTCCTCATCCCTTATTCCTCATTCCTCATTCCTCATTCCTCATCCCTTATTCCTCATCCCTCATCCCTTATTTATTAAGGTCGCTCAATTTCACCATATATGGTTTGTTCATATAGGTAGAGGGTACAAAGGAGACGGTACCCGCATTTTCGGCAACGATATAGTAGTCCAGCACCGCATCCATAGATTTTGCTTCAATGATGGCGGAGAAAGCTTTCATCCCGGAAGGCTCATTGGAAGTGTCCTCATTCATTGGAACAACCATATAAGGCTCCGTATTAGCGAACCGGTAATATACCAGCAGGCCTTTCGGAAAGCGGTCTGCTTTAGCCACAATACGGAATGCATTGAGTTTCTGGTTTTCAAATTTACCCCTTCCCTGTACTTCCACATTGGTCACGGAAGAAGGCAGTGCGGTCAACTCAGGATGTGCTTTCAGGTAACGGGTGCGTCTCGACATCAATTCGACGATGCCAGGGATTTTACTTTTTCTGCCAACCGTCTCGCGCAGGCTGCGCTGAAAATCATCGAGCGGATATGCTTTATTCGGATCGTCGTTGTAGGGCACCACAATCATGCCCTGCAATTCCTGGGCGCGTTTCTCATAACTCCCGTTGAGAAAATTTTCTTCCACGATCTGGCGAATGTGCGCGAGGTACACTTTTTTATAATAACCGTCCTTCAACAGTTGACTGATAAGCGGTTTGTACAAATTATCGGCATGCAACAGCGGGTCGAGTGTTTGCAAGTCCTTGATTTCCAGGTCGCTGCCTTTGCCGGTGTTTTTAAAACTGCCGAAAGCCAGGTTCAAGTCCCAGTGAACAGGTTGAAAACGCCCAAAATTATCCTTGTAGAGGTAGTAATTCTGGCTGTAATTACCGGTATAGCTGCTCAAATTGACCATGACATTGTTCAACGCGAGCATCCATAAGGTACGATCGACATCCAGTACGCGTTCAATTTTATCAGGCTCATTGTTCAGGATGCGGGTAAGTTCCTGCAGTTCATTCCAGCCGGCGGCTGAAATCATTTCAAAATTGCCTTTATAACAATCTACATTGTCTTCGTACTCCAGGGAGCCAAAGATATTTTGTTTGCAACTGACCGGAACTTCGGGTTTATAGTCGACACCGGCTTTAAAAAAGGTATTGGTTCCGGAGCCGAAATGCGCCTCCAGGAATTGTTTGTCAATACTTTCCAAATTGACGTACACGCCGATATATTCTTCATTGATATATAACTTCGTATAGGATGCCTTGGAAGAAGGTATGTATTTGCCCGCTATTTCGTGGAACAGCACTTCCCGCACCATACTGGGGTCGCGGAGCGCTGAAGACAGCTTCAACGCCACATAACCCTGGTGGTTCTGTTCCTGGTTGTTGAAGTTCAGTTTGATGGTGAACGGATTTCGTTTCAGGCCGGTCTGGTAGGACTTGTCGCCGCGGAAGCGAACCCCGACGCCCTCGTATTTGGCGCCATCCACAATGACACTGCCTCCCATCTGGCCCATGCCATAAATGCGCATGGAGTCGAGGGCGTTTACCCAGTTTTTAGCAGGCAAGGTCAGGCGAATTTCGCCGATTGATTTTTTATCGTAAAGCGGTCGACCTGTTTTCCCGGTCTGGGAAAAAAGCAGAGCAGGAAAAATGGCTATCAGCGCGAGCAACAATCGTTTCATGTTGTATGTGTACATCGGATTTTGAAAAAATGTAGTTGTAAAACGGCGCAATGATACGAAAAGGACACTTGTGGCCTTGTATTAATATCATTGATCTGCTGTTTTCATATTATTTCTTCGAACATATTTTCTGATTCTGCCGTAAAAAGGCGGCTGATTGCACTCATTTGCGCCTGGTGCATCTGCTGAAATGTTTGCAGCACTTTTCCCAGGAAGTCGGCATCTACCCATTGCTGGATGGTTTCCAAGCGTGCCCATCGTTCATCCGTACCTAATTTGTACGTCTGTTCGTATCGTTCATTTTCAAATTTCACGCTGGTGCGTTCGCCCATTTTGAAAATGGTGATTTTTAAAGTGGGGTGTGGAATTTCACCAATGATTCGCATGTATAGTCAGCGGTATTTGAAGCCGTATTTCATTTTGTCGTTGCAAAAATGCGAAAGTCTCCTGAATACGCATACCTAAATGAAAAATCCGTTGCAACTTTTGAATTTTTCTAAAAACTCTCCACACTTCATACGACCTTTGCGCGCGATTTTAGAAGTGAGAGGTGAGAGGGTGAGAGGTGAGAGGCTTCCCGCTTGGCCGGGTTGATGATTTTTGGCTTAGGCTTTTCAGGCCTGTAATTGTGAATCGTGAGTCGTGAGTCTTGAGT
>JAYSZC010001107.1:0-2463 GCA_043738235.1 Lewinellaceae bacterium
TGCCTGATAATCAATTGATTATCAGGCATTTTTTATACTCACGACTCACCACTCACCACTCACGTTCAAATCACCTCCACCCATTTCCCCGGCGCCGTCGCTTGAATCCGGTTGTCATACATCGCTTCGCAGGCCACAGCAGGCAGGTAATATTTGCCGGCATAAGCCGCGTTCAGTTGAATCCGGTACACGCGGGTGTCCGTCTTGTTTTGACTGCTGCTGCGGGGCAGGTCGAAATACGTCATCACCCGGTCGTCGCGCACGTCCTGGTAGTCCAGCGGACTATTGGTCAGATTGGAAACGCCGCCGTCCATGCGGGCATTGGTAATTTCCCAGCCGGAGGGGAAGATTTGTGTCAGCGCCAGTTCGTCGAAAGGGAACGTGAACGCAGTACTGCGTTTCACGGTTACCTCGGCGATGAAATCAACGCCCTGTTTGATTTGCGCGGCGTCGATCACTTGTCCTTTCAAGTCGGTGTAGCGCACGCTCAGTGCAATATTGCTGGCAACAGGTATCGCGGAAGGAGTGACAGGTGCAGCTGCAACCACCAGGCGGGCGTACAAACGGGTCGCCCCGTTGTTTTTGACCGTTACTTTACCACTTCCCATAGCATCTTCCGTGAAATCGACCATCGAAACCGGTTTGGAGCCGTCGCCTGTTTTTTGGCTGCCCGCACCGATGCGGTAAGCATAAGACGGGCCGCTGCCTACATTTTTAGAAACGTATTTGGACAAGGCGCGCAGACCCGTAGCCAGGCTTTGCGTATTCCAGTACCAGCCATTTTCTTTACCCATTTCGGTGCTGATATAACCTGCGAGTGCCTGTGCCCGTTCAGTATCGCCTACCAGCGTATAGGTTTCGAGCAGGAGGGAACGGTCACGCAGATCGGAGCCATAGGTGACGCCGCAGTACTCGTATTTCCAGTCCTCTTTCCATTTCTGCGCTAAAATATCGCGGGCGGCTTCGGGTTTGCCGGCCTGTGCGTAAGCGGCGGCCAGCATTCCGGCTGATTGCGCCCACATATTTTTATCCTCGCGCAAGCGGTTCATGTCGGCCAGATCAGGTTTTCCAGCCAGCGCCAGCGTGTACAAACGGTAGGCCTGGGTAAGATAACCGTGGTAATCGTTGTTACCCGCTGTACCCGGATTCCAGCTGCGTGCCGAGGTCGTCTGGTTTTGAATCCAGCGATCCAGCACGCCATCCGGGATAGCGTAGCCTTTGTTTTTGGCTTCCAGCAGGAAATGGCCCACATAAGTGCTGCTCCAGGCATTAATATCATTGCTGCCTCTCCAGTAAGCAAAACCGCCGCTGGAATGCTGGTACGTCCGCAATTTCCCGATCGCAATCGTCACGTATTTGCTGATGTCGTCTTTTTGTTTCTGGGTAAGCGGCGTCAGCAGGTCGACATACAACTGCGGGAATATGGTGGAAGTCGTTTGTTCCACACAACCGTGCGGATATTGAATCAGGTAATCCAAGTGGCGGCTCAGATTGATCGGCGGCAAAGCGCTGACTTCAATCACAGCCGTTCGGATATCCGAGTATTTAGAAGGATCGAATGCAGACGACCATTCCTGTCCGGCTTCGATGGTGCCTTCCCAAACGTTGGTGACTAAGGGATTGGGGTTGCGCACCATCAGTTCCACTTCCTGCGTGGCTGTTTCGCCGCCGCCCTGTGCAGTGACCGTAAATTTGGCAACGCCCGTTTTTTGGCCCACTTTCAGGTCAAAATAGGTCATTTTCTGGCCCGGTTCGCTGAAGGTCAGCGTATTTTGCGCGGTACCGCCAATGGAAACCAGGCCCGATTTTTCCCGAACGCTGATGCTGGCGTTTTGCACCGATTTTTCCATGACAAATACATCGACGGGCAGGCGCAGGGTTTCACCCGGACCCAATACGCGGGGCAGCGTAGGCAGGATCATCAGCGGTTTGCGGACAGGACAGGTTTTTTCGGCATTGCCGTAAGCGCCCGGCCCACCAGTGTTGGAAGGCGCGGAAAGCACGGCCATCACCCGGACGGATCCGACGTAATTCTCGATTTTCAGGCGGTGTTTGGCTACCTGGCCTTTTTCCAGTTTAAATGGGCCGAGGTGAATCACGCAAGGTTTGAAACGGTTGATCTGTGCGGCGTTTTTGGCTTTTTGATTGATACCGTCACCGCCGATCGCCAGAATACGTTCCAGTTCCGCGCCATAAGCGCCGAGTACGTAATCGTAAATATCCCAGGTTTTGACGCCCATCGCCTCGCGGGCATAAAAGGCTTCAAAAGGATTGGGCGTTTTAAAACGCGTCAGGTCGAGCAAACCTTCATCGACAATCGCCAGCGTGTATGTGCAGGCTTTGCCGCCCGTTTCGCGCAGGGCGACATTAAAAAACTCGTCGGGTTTCAGTACGTCCGGCATATCGAGTTGCGCCGAAAGCCTGGCCGTTGGGTTTTCGATGTTCACCGGCGTCACGCCATAC
>JAYSZC010001108.1:0-6114 GCA_043738235.1 Lewinellaceae bacterium
GCGACTGTGTGGCGGCCATTTCCTCAAACCGTTGGGTCATTCTTTTATTGCGCCTGTAAATCAGCACTTTACGCATACCTTTTGCGTCTTTTTTGGCGGCTTTGTACAGGGACTGCAAATCTCCCGCCACATACCAGGCCATCATTTTTTTGAGGCGTTTTTTTTGCCTGTTTAAGTTTTTGAGTAGCCAGGTGAGGCTTTTGAGGTGCTGGTCCAGCGTGATCGAGCGAAGCGTCAGCAGTTGATCCGCAAAAGTTTCCACCCCGGAGGTTTGTTTTCCCAAAAACCGGGCGTGGTTCCAGAGGGTTTCGTCCAGCGATTGCGGCGCTTCATCCATCAAAAAAGCCGCCGTAAGTACCGTGCTGACGCTCATGGGGTGCTGATGGCGAAAGGATTCAGCCGTTGCGCCTAATTTCTCCCGGGCATACCGGTCGAGGTTTTTCCAGACGCCCGGTTTCAACAAGGTATCCAGGGTCTGGCCTTCCGGCAAACGGAGGGCCGCTTGCAGCGCTTCAGGTTCTATTTCGTTAAAATCAAATTCTGTGGCAAACACGTCGCATTGCGCAAGTTGGGTCTGTGCCGGCTCCAGCCAGGTAAAGGCGCGCAAATCGCGCACGTGCATGGTGCCGAACAGGTACGAATCCGGCCCGCCACCGGGTGGTGTGATGCGCCAAAGCAAGGATTTTTTCAAGTTGTATTTTTTATGTAAAAACGAAGGTTTATATTTGTCCTTGTAAATTTAAAATCTGTTTTTAAAAAAACAAGGATAATGTATGATTAATCGAAAAATAGCCTCTGAAATTATAGAAAGTATGCAATATTTTCCAGCCATCGGTATCATCGGCCCACGTCAGGTGGGCAAAACAACCCTTGCAAAAGAAATTCAAAAGCATCTTTCAAAGCCGAGCATTTATCTGGATTTGGAACTTGACGAAGATTTGATTCGACTTCAAAATGCGCAGGCATATCTACAAACTCACCAAGACAAATGTATCATTATTGACGAGATTCAACTGATGCCGCGTTTGTTTCCTTTGCTTCGAGCGCTGATTGACCAAGAGCGTGTACCCGCGCGTTTTTTG
The DNA here is from genome assembly GCA_043738235.1 of Lewinellaceae bacterium. Classification (GTDB taxonomy): domain Bacteria; phylum Bacteroidota; class Bacteroidia; order Chitinophagales; family Saprospiraceae; genus M3007. The sequence continues at coordinate 1,083 of JAYSZC010001108.1, forward strand.
ATTTTAGGCTCGGCTTTCCCGACTATTATCCGCCAAAGTTCTGAGACACTTGCCGGGAGAATCGCATATCATGAACTGGCTCCGTTGTCGTTGACCGAAGTCAGTCCGTTTGGAATATCAATGAAAGAACATTGGTTTAGAGGAGGTTTTCCCAATGCCTTGCTCTCACCTTCGGATGACATGACTAAAAAGTGGCTCCGCAATTTCACCAATACTTTCATGGAGAAAGATCTCAAAGCCATGGGATACGAAATCAGCCTTCCAACAATGTCCAAACTATACCGTATGGTGGCCCATGTACATGGACAAATTCAGAATGCGAGTACATTATCGCAGGCTTTAGGCGTTTCCAATCCCACTGTGACAAAATATTTAGATTTAATGGAAGGTGGATTTTTAATCTCCCGCTTAGAACCTTATTTTGTAAATGTGGGCAAAAGACTTGTAAAATCGCCCAAAATATATTTCCGGGACTCCGGGCTTTTACATCATTTATCTACAATCCCTAACTTTGAAGCGCTGCAAGGCAATCAACTCATAGGCGCATCCTGGGAAGGTTATGTCATAGAACAAATCCGACGTGCTTTGGATGATGCCTGGCAGTTTTATTACTACCGGACTGTTGCAGGCGCAGAAACGGATTTGGTACTCATCAGCCCTGATGGCATTATGACTTGCATTGAAATCAAATACTCAACAGCGCCAACCATTTCTAAAGGATTTTACCAAAGTATGGATGATCTGAAACCGACCCGTCAATTCGTCATTGTGCCATCCGGATCTACCTATTTTTTCAATGAACATTTAAAGGTGTGCAGTTTACAGGATTTTTTAGAATATGAATTATCTGCATAGGTGCGTCGCAGTGATACACTTTTAATACCCGTTGATACAGGAAAACTCCGTCGTCCGTTCCTCATCTTTATCCCAGGGTTTTACACGTAATATCTCCAAACGGCTGCTGTCGGGTTCGGATGTGCAGCCGCAAAGGTAACGCCCCATTTGCCGGAAAGTATGTTCTGAATAAAACATCGGCGCCCCGATGGAAGCGTAAGACCAATCGTCGAGCAACAAACGCCGGCCTTCATCGAACGACTTTTCGGCCCAGACATCGCCCACTTGTGCACAGGGTACGGGACTGTAAAACACCGCCTCCGGTTGGGTATTGGTGTACAATTGCCAGGAAAGTTGATAGGGCCAATACTGAAACAGGCCGGCAAGCGGAAACACCCAGGCAAGTGTCAACAGGACGATCTGACCTTTGCGCAGCTGCGTCGGCTGCCTCTGTTCAGCCTGAGTGGAAAGCAACACAAAAGCGATGGCCGCCATAGCGGCGTTCCAGGGCAACACCACGTAATTCCACTGTGCTTTGAGCAAAAAAACGATGATAATGGTGTGAAAACCAATAAAAAACCATCTCCACCAGGCTTTGGCGTTCGGCCATAAGAGCAGGACAGCCAATGCCATTTCAAGCAGCGCCACCCCGTAACCCAATGCCGGGTAATTGCCCAGAAAACGAGTGGCGGCAAAAGCCTCTGAAAACCAGGCAAAATTCTCTTCCGCAAAATATGGTTGGAGTTTGTTGGCGCCTCCCCAAAAATAAACGGCCGCCAGCAGCCGGCGCAGGGCCGTGTGCGCCGTATTTTTTTCAAAAAAAACAATACCCAAAACGAGTATGTAAAACCAGAGCCAAGGTTGCAGCCGGTTCAGGTCGAGCGCGCACATGCACAGCAGCAATACGACCAGGGGCAGCAAGAATGCCCGGGCGGGTTTGACAATACCACCGATCAGCAAACTAATTACGCCGCCAAACAACAGGGCATGAAGTAAGGATATTTCTGCTGATGCCTCTCCCCAGAGCGGTAAAACGGGGAAACTCCGCTCCCCCATTCCCCACATCGGCCAAATCAACAGCATACAGGCCGCAAGCCCGCACAACACAATGCGTACGATTCGATCTGCCATCATTTAGTAGGCGCGCAAAATTAGTTGATACAAAATCTTCTGTAACTCATTGATTTTCATTGCTTTTTGCCCATTGCTTTTTGCCCTTTTACTTATTTCAGCGGCTTAATCATCAGTTTCGCTTTGGTAAAACCGGCGCGTTGAAGCGACTTTTGCAAATTGGACGCGAGGGTACGCGCCGCGTTTTCGGAGGGCTGAACGACGCCCAACCAGACGATCCAGCCCGATTTACCGGTAGTCAGGCAACTTTGCGGCACAGCCTGCGCTGCAATTCCTTTTTTGTCCAATGCCGCCACCCGGGCGGTGGCGAGATCTTTGGCGGAAAAAGCATTGTCCTGCACAATCCAGCCGGATTTGCCTTTCAACAACGCACAGGGATCGGCAGCAACTGTTTTGGGAGCGACGGCGGCTTTCTTTTTCGGGGCAACTTTTTGGGGCGGCGGCTCGGGGTCACCTTCAGATTCCTCGTCGTCGCCTGAAAGATTGATCGTCTGCACATCCTCATCTTCCGGCACATATTTGGGTTTGACAGAAACCGGATATTGTTTCTGGATGCCCGTGCTATATGGAATCGGTTCTCCATCAATGACATAACCGTATTGATCTTCCGGATTTTTACCTGCTTTCCACTCTTTTAGTTCGTCCAGGTCAGCCGCATTGACTTCTCTGAAATGCAATACTTTCCAAAACAAAGGCGCGATAATCAGCAAACCCAGCAATACGATCAGTTTTTGCATGGCCTGCGCGCTCATAAAGCGTGTATAGGCAGTCGCCGTTTTGTCAAAAGGCTGACTAAAAGCGCCCCAGACATATTTTTTCAGCGGATCAAAAATCAGGTAGTGGAATGGGCGCGTTATTTTATTGAACCAGACACTCAGGAAATCGGGTGTGTTCTGACGCATTTTTTTTAGAGGCGCCGTACTCGTCATGGCGTGGTACCACTGCGAGCGGGTCACCCAATCCGCCATTTTGCGATCTTTTCCATATATGCCGAGCCGCGAAGGGTCATTGAGTTTGCGGACATTTCCTTCGGTCGGCACCACAGCCAGTCCGATACCATTGTATACGCATTGATTGCGCAATTCAATCAGGTAAGGGTCGCTAGGGCCGGGAAAAACATCTTCGGCCAAAGCGATCCATTGTTCGTCGGCGTGGTACTGCCTAAACTGTTGAATTGCAAAGATATAGCGGTATTTTCGCCACTTCTGCATGGTAAAATGCCAGCCAAAAAACCCGATCATGGCCACGCCCGTCAGCAATCCGATATTGCCCGCCCACTGTAGTGTAATCAGCCACAGGCGGTTGTATACAAAACCGGTCGCATAGACGGCAGCAGCCAGCATGATTCCGAATGCCGCACAGTCCCACAAAAAATAACTGAGATTCAACTGGTATTTCACCTCTTCCACCTTGTCGCGCGAAGTTGCCTCGTAGGTGCACACAAAAAGGGAGCCGTCCTCTTTGCGAAACGTCATCTTACCATCGGCGACGATACCGCCTGCGCTGACATTATCCAATTCCACCACCATACTATTGGGCATGGGTTCATACCGCCTTTTATAAAAATCTTTTAAAAAAGGAATAAACCGCTGCTTCACCTCTTCTTCGGTAAGCACGGTTTTTTGAAAACCCAATGACCCTTCTGTATTTTCCATCCTTGCTTATTGTTCTTCTAAATGGTTTGATGGTTTGAAAGGTTTGAAGGTTGGAGGTGGTAACTCAAGACTTTAGGTTACCACCTCAAACCTTCAAACCATCAAACCTTCTCTATACCTTTTTCTTCGGCATCTGAGATTCCACCTTGCGCACATCATTCTGGCGCATCTGGATCACCTGAATGTAATTTCCAGCCTTTTTATTGCCGTAATCATTCGAGGCTTTTTTGGCCCAATCGAGCGCAAGGTCGAGGTTGCCGTTCAATTCTGCCGTTATGGCCATGTTATAAGCGGCGCGTCCGGCTGCTTTTTTGTTTTCACCTGCCGTCGCTTCTATTTTTTTCCAGATGGTAGCGGCGCGTTCATATTCGCGGTTTTTCAGAAAAACGGCGGCTTGCTGCATCTCCGTTTTGTATCCTTTTGCTTTGTGGTAATACTGGCGGGATACCGCAACGTACAGCGGGGCGATACGGGCGCCGTACTCATGCCCGACCGCGAATGCTACCGAACGGGTAACAGACACCTGGGAAGGCAGGTTGTTCAGCGCATTCCGTTCGGTCGATCCGGTAGACGTTTTTTCGAGGTAGTCGTCGGTTGTATATTCATCCACAATGATTTTGGTGCGCGGGTCGTACAAGCGCCAGCCGATGCGAACCCCTGTGCGCTGTTGTCCGCGGTAACTGACGTCAATGTATTGTTTTCCGTCTTTGCCTTTGCGTTTGTTTTCCACACGGCGGGTGCTTGCGGCATTGTCAGAGTCGAAAGATTCAATCGTAACAACCGCATGGGCGCCATAATCGGCGCATATACGTTCGACTTCTCTCCATTCCAGTGGAGGGGGCAGGTTATTGCCGGCTTTGCTGCCGGTCATTTCGATCCCGGTATTTTTCACCGTAAATCGCGGGGTGCGGGTGAGCGCGTCGGTCAGTCCGCGCACGGCCTCTTCCCGGCTGCGGCGGTCTTGTCCGATGGCTTCCCCGGTAAACAGACCTTCGAGCACATTCAACCAACCATTGGAAGGTTTGCTGCGATCCACCACAGCAACGGTTGCAATGTGTTCGGGGAGGGTCATCTGGGCAGGTTGCAGCACCGTAAGTGAAGTGCTTTTCATACAACTACTGAACAGGGAAGCAAACAGAAAAAGCAGGAAGGAAAATTTTAAAAGGTGTTTCACAGGTGTCAATTTTTGGTTTTGAATATTTGTTTACCACATAGTTCACAGTAGGTTTTTCACATAGGACACATTTATTAAAAGGTAATTGCTTTTTGCCCTTTGCAATTTTGCCCTTTACTTAACGGGGATTAGACAGAGCCATTCAGGTTCCGGTCGCAATTTTTTCAAAAAAATGCCCGGGACTGCACTTCGCCCATTGGTGTCTGGAGCCTTAAAAAGGCCCGGGAAACCGGGCGGC
>JAYSZC010001109.1:0-17278 GCA_043738235.1 Lewinellaceae bacterium
CCTTTCACCTCCCAGGATAGTTCAAAGCGCTGGTTTACCTGAACAAACCCGGGATTTGCAGAAAAACGAATTTCAATCGGAGCAGATGGGGTATCCCAGGCGCTTGCTCCTTCATTTCCCTGCCGGAATATAGCCGATTTGATCGTGCTGCCTGCCTTGCACTGTTCGAACAGTGCCTTGAAGCGCAGCATGGCTGCCGGGTTTTCATCCCTCCGGAAAGCAGGTTTAGAATGGTTGTTGTCATGTAGTTCGGGCAGCAGCACCAGGAGCTCTGTGCGCACAAACGCCGGATAGGCTGCTGTGCTTGCACTGGAAAAAATCTGCCCGCCGGCGTCCGTAAAATGTTTGAAATACAGGGTACTCAGGTTGATGGATTCGGGGCGTACCGAATCACTTAATATCAGTTCGACCGGTATCCCGTTGCGGACACGGCCGAGCAACCACTGGTAAAATGGAAGGTCGAACAGGCCCGAATCGACCAACTGGATGACCGTGGAAGCCTCCAGCAGTTCAGCATCCCGATCTGGTATTTGTCGACTGATCAGGCTCATTATTTACAATCTTTGAATAAGCAGCTCAGGTATTGCCACACGGCATCCATATTTGTTTTCATCACCCAACTGGTACTGTTTTGATAAATAACCAGGTTATTGGCATCCAGATAAGTGATGGCGCTAATGCCTTGCACACGATTGTCGACCATGATGTAGTCATTGTCCCGGTTCAAGGTCTTATAACTTTCACCAGGTGACAGGGATGGTTTATCGGCACCGAGGGCCGACAGGAACTCCCGGGAATCCAGGTTTCTGAGTTCGATGGTTCCTTCCAGGCTGGAGCAAGCCAGTTGAGGGAAACGCGGATTGAATGCCAGTCCGGAAACAGGCCCTTCCCGGCGCCAGGCGGTGTGTTTAAAGACTGGGTCCAGCGTGCCCAGGTTGATGCTTTGGTTATTGTTTTCATTCAAATTGGACAGGTCTAACTTGCCTGCCCAGACGGAACCGCCGATACTACCCATTGCCAGCCATAAAAAGGATTCCCGGCCCGTGTAATCGGCCCGGCAGGCAGTCTCTAGTACTGTTATGTCGTTATGTTCGAATACGGCTCTTCGTGTGACTTCCTTGCGGTTGAAATCGAGCTGATACAGGATCGATTGTCCGTAACCGGTCGCAATCAGCCAGTTTTGTCCGGGGTCGCTCTTGGTAGACGACACGTAAGAAAGTGGAATATTTAACACCTGGCTTCTCCCCTTTCCGTTGTAATCCGTGTAAAACAATTTGTCGGCAGATCTAACGAGCAGTGGTTCTGCAGCGGAGCGCTCATAGATGGAATAGACAGGCCCGAATTCCGATTGAAACAGCAATTCGTGGGCAGCCGTGGCAGTGTTGATAAATACATTTGTGGCATACCGGTACACTTTCCCGGATACGGTTCCGATATACAGGTTGTTGCCGTTATTACTGAAGGAAACGCACGTAATCGCCTCCCTCAAGGCATCTTTCTTGGAGGCTCTACGATGACGTATATCCTGTAGCCAAACCCTTCCAAACTGATCGCCGAAGGCATAATAATTAGCCTGCCCGGGAACACTGGCAACACAATTCTGATTGATGATGGTGTTGTACCTAAATGTATCAATGGATTTAAAGATGCTCTGACTTTGTTCGGCATCTACAAAGGCGTACATGGTATTAAATAAAGGCGGATTTTGTAAAAAACGATGATCATTTCTCTGGCTTGCTACATATTGCCGGTGTCTATCATACAACGTCTTCAATTTTTCGATCATCGGCCCTGCGTTCTTCGTATGCAGGGTGTCCTGTATTTTTATATAATCATCCAGCAGGAGCAGTGCGTCAAAATCAATACTTTTTAAGGTATCATTGTCATTGTCAATTTTCAAAATGCCTCTTCCGACGAGCAGATTCAGCACTAGAGCGTTGCTGTTGATACGGGTAGTATCTTTGATGAATTCTGATAAAAACAACATCGTATCCGATTTGATGGCCCTTGGCAGGTTCAAAATGTCGTTTTCTTCCAACAACCGGACGAATTGGATCATTTCGATATTTCTCTTTTCCTCTTTGGCTGCATGGTGATAATAAAGGGCTAAAATGCTTACCACAATGGCAATGCCACTCAGCACCATAGCAACACGTTGCCGGAACACCGCTGTTTCCAGTTGCCGTTGTTTTGCGTCCATCTCGGCATCCCGGAATTGTTTGCTTTTTTCTAAAAATTGCTGGGCCACCTTAAAGTGGCTGAGTTGATCGATCGGTTCGTTGGGGAAGGCCCGTTTTATATTATTCGTTTCTTCCTCATTTAATTTGGGTGTTTTGGTAGGGTACCGCATGGCCCACTGTTCGGTAGGCTGGCAATCGATTTCCCATTTCATGGCACTGAAGAGTTCGGAGCCTTCGTACAGGCCACTCTCTGTTTTTTCAGGAATTTGATCGGCCTGTTTTCTAAACCGGTGCAATTCCAGTTGCATTTTTTTATATCCGCCCTTTATCCATTGCAAAAAGCCGCTTTGCTGAAGCGTCTCATCCGGGCGTTCCACTTTACCGCCATGTTTTTGTTTTTTATAATAATCAAATGCTTTGTCGACCAGACTGCGATATACCTGTGCATGGCTTGTTTCTTCGTCCGTCCATGTGCGCAGCCTTTCCCAATTCATCAGCAATACGTCTGAATTGATATCTACGATGGGTTGGGGGCTTGTTATCCGATCGATAAAGTTTTCATTTTTTATATTGAAGCGGTTCAGCGTGTCATAGATATCTGATGCTGCATAGATTATAAATGACTCATGTTGTTTCTTTAAAAAGTTTAGCGTGTCATAGATATCCGGTTCTGCCGGCGCATGGGAGATGTTTTTATTTTTTTGATAATCGATCGTATGCGTGCTATAATTGATTAATTTATCTACGGGGGTGGGATAGCTGATATACTGATCGTTACCACTTTTGCCTGTCAGGCTTTTAAAGATATAGGCGCAGCGTTTTTGTTCGGCAGACGCGGCGGGAGACTTCGTTCCCTCCACAGGGTCCTTCATCGTTTCATACACTTCCTTTTCAGCAAAATACTGCACGATACCTTTCAAGCCCCCCATATCATCGTATATCTTCAGGGGTGTGTCTTTTGTGGGATCCGCTTTCCATTTCTCCAGTGCCAGCGCCTGTGACAAATTGAACTTTAGCATGGCGTATAGATCGCCCTGCTCCGTTAACGCCTTATAGTCGTCTATCTGCTTATCTATCAACGCGCGCACTGCCGTCAGTTTCTGGGTTAGAATGGTGTGCGTATCGTCTTGTTTGTTGCCGTCGATCCGTTGTTCCATAAACGCGCGCACCCCCGGTGCTTCATCCTTCAGCAAAGGGTCGAATGTTTTTTTTATATCCGTATGACTGATGTCAGGAAGGGTAAAGCGCCAGTTACTCATCGCCTCAGGCAAACCCAGGTATCGGGAGAAGTATTCCAGGTAATTATTATCACAGCTCAGCACAAGGTAAACGGGAATATTGCTTCTCGCTATGTCTAATAAAAGGCTGATAAACCGTACATCATCGGGTATGGAATCCTGACCGATAACACTGGTCGATAGTAGTTTATTGAATCTGGAAAGCTGGTTCAATTGATCCACCACAATCAACAAGTTAAATGGAGTCACTTCGGCAGCATCGCTGTAAATCTGCCGCAGCGCATCGGGTTCTTCCAGCAACTGCCTTTTTATCCTGTCTTTTAAATCGGGCGGTTTGGTTTCTTTGGGATAGAGTGCGCCGGGTTCCGCCAGGGCAGCTGCCAGTTTGCCGATGGGATCAGCCGAAGGAGTGGTACTGACGATCCGCCATGTCGCGCCGGCGCGGCCTTTTGTTGCTCCTGCCCTCAGATTGGGAATCAGTTCTTTTTCTACCAGCTTGGATTTGCCACTGCCACTGCTTCCTAGCAGTACAACAATATAATCGCGTCGCAGACGGTCGATCAATTCGTCCAACGCGTGGGGGCGCTTAACATGAATATCATCAGGGATAGGCAGCGGGTGCTTCATACGTATTTTCAATTGGCAGGATGAATGCCCGGTAGTAGGTGGTCATTCATCCTGCTGCAAATATAGCACTGCGGATAAATTAAAATGCTTTAAGTATTAAAAAAACAAATTATATTTAAAACATTTTGTTTTCATTTATTTGGTACTATCTCAAAAAAACCAATCAAAAAATGGCATAATTGCAGTATTTCAAATAAAAATATAAAAAAAATCTTGAAATCTTTTGGCAGGCCGATTATATCTATACTTTTGCAAATATCGTATCGATAATACGCGGAAAGAAGATGTTGAGGGAAGTAATGTTTGACGGGTGTATTCCAAATTGTCGCTTGACATCGCTTGATGCTTATTGACGGGGTGACTTCAAGTCACCCCGTCAATATACAGCAACGACAATTTGAAATGCACCCTGTTTGACTTTTCAAAATGAAGCATTAGTTAGAAATGATTCACCATGTGCTACAGGTTGTGAGTAAAGACCTGAATATGTTTTTGAAAAGTCGGCGCGGCGAGCTTGCGGTGAACGATGATCTTGTTGTACTATCTGAACTGATCAACCAGGATGGATCTGTGGCTGTTACTACCGAAAACAGGTTGATTTGCACCCTGCTCAACATAGAGCAGGAAAGGACAAATCTGAATGCACCCCTCAGTAAACAGGCCTTAATTAACCCTCCGATTAACCTGAACCTTTTTGTGCTCTTTTCAGCATATTATTCACACTATGTGGAGGCACTCAAGTCTTTGTCCCTGACGATCGGCTTTTTTCAGGGCAAACAGGTTTTTACACCTGCCAATACGGCTGGATTGCTGGGAATTGACAAGATTACAGTAGAAATCATCAATGTGGAGATGAATGAGCTGAGTAATTTCTGGACTGCCATCGGTTCGAAACATCTCCCTTGTGTATTGTATAAATTTAGAATGATCAGTATTACATCGGATATGATTCTGGAAGAATTTACCAGTATCAGTTCTATTGAAAAAGTGTAAATACTCCTTGACCCAAACCAAATGTTGACACATTACAGAACATTATTTCATGTTAGCCTGCGCCATGCCTTCTACGAAGATAAGTTGGCGAAAGACCTTGTCTTGGAGCCGACTCCAACGACGCGTCGGCTGATGCGGCAATATGATTTGTTGGCAAAAACGGATGGGAGTACATTCAGGCTCATTTATGGAACCGTGGCAGATCAATCTCCGATACTTGCTTTTATACAGGGGACGTTACAACTGCGTTTTGTTTTGCGCAACAACAACCCGTTTTTCCTCAATATCACCCAGCTTCCTTTTTTCAATACAAATTCGAAACGCCTGTATTTCCATAATTTGGGCAAAACAGTCTCTGAAGGAGCAGAAGCGGCGTTGTCGGTCAGGCCGACCGTCGGCGAAGAAGACTTATTGCCTTCCAACGATAAGATACTGGTGACGGTACCCGACAATGAAGAAATGCAGGAGCGTCCCTTGCAGCCTTCCGACCTGGGGCTGGTGGATTTTCATATCGGTCATGAAGGCGATACCTCCAGTGCTCCGCCGTCTGCCGACCCGACTGTAATACGGCAGGAAACCCGTTACTTTTTGTCTTTTGAAGCCCGCTCCACCAAGTGGCGGTACCATATTGTCAATAAAAGTCAATTGAATTACGACCGGATGGATGTGTCTGACGGCCGTGCTCCCATGGTATTCACGGCAGGTACTCCCCGCCTTTTACGCGGAGCGGATTATGAGGCGACGCCCCTGCTTTCCGACGCCGTTCTTTTATTGCAGGAACGCCAGCCGCTCAAACCCAAACTTAAATTAAGCGCCCAAAACGGAAATGGCGTTTCGACCGAACTTTTTACGATCGATTTGCCCACACCTGACTGGAAGCGTATTTCCGCCGAAGACCCATCCGATACCCTGCAAGTTTATTCCGACATGTACGTCTATTTATAACATAAATTCTTTCAACAATGGCAAACGTTTATTCTACGCCTGGTGTCTATATTGAGGAAAAGAGCGCTTTCCCCAATTCAGCCGTTCCCGTAGCCACCGCTGTACCCGCCTTTATCGGCTATACACAAAGGGCTATCAAGGACAAAAAAGACATTAAAAACCAACCCATCAGGATTTCTTCTTTTGGAGAGTACGACCTGTATTTTGGAGGGGGACCTGCAACAAAATTCACTTTTGCGAATGCAAACCCTCAAGTCGAATTGTACGATTTAACGGTAAACGGCTCGCGGTTCTACCTGTACGATTGTATTAAACACTTTTTTGCGAACGGCGGATCTGATTGTTACATCGTATCGGTCGGTGGTTATACGAATGCCGATGGAACACCTGCAACGATTTCAAAAGATGATTTCGGCCTCGCAAATGACCAAACGAAAGGAATCGGATCCTTGCTGAAAGAACCTGAACCAACGATGCTGGTCATACCCGACCTGATGTCGATGCCTGATAGTCAGGCTTGTAGTGACGTGCAGGTAGACATGCTGAAACACTGCGGTGAAAAAATGCGCAACCGTTTTGCCATCCTGGATGTGTACAACGGATTTAAGGACCTTAAAACCACAGAGGGGGAAGAAAAGAACGTTGTCGACGCTTTCCGGAATAAAATTTTAATGAACAACCTGCAGTGGGGCGCTGTGTACTATCCCTGGGTACAGTCTTCTATCACTAGCGCAAGCGCCGTTGATTTTACCAATATCCATACTGATTCGATGGCAACATTAGTCACATTCCTGAAAGCGGAAGTGGCCGATACCAACCTCCGAAAAACCCAGATCGACGAATCTATTGACTTCCTTACTTCCAGGGGAGCCGCTGCACCTGCTGCACCTGCCGCACCAGCTATACCCGCAGCACCCGCTACACCCGCTACACCCGCAGCACCTGCCCCGCCAGATGACAAAACGTTGCACCAAACCTTATTGGCAATAAGTCCAAGGTATAAGGCTGTCATGGCCAGTGTACGGGAGAACCTTAACCTCTTGCCCCCGAGCGCTGCGATGGCGGGTATTTATTCCATGGTAGACAACAACATCGGCGTTTTCAAGTCTCCTGCCAATGTCGGCATGGGTTCCGTTGTAAAGCCGGCTGTCAACATCACCAACGACGAGCAGGACGATCTGAACATTCCGCTCAACGGCAAAGCAGTCAATGCCATCCGCACTTTTCCGGGCAAAGGCATCCTGGTTTGGGGTGCGCGTACGCTCGACGGCAACAGCCAGGACTGGCGCTATATCAGCGTTCGCCGCACGGTTATTTTTATTGAGCAATCCATTAAATATGCCGCGGAGCCGTATGTATTTGCACCGAATACGGCCACTACCTGGACCAATATGAAAGCCATGTTGATCAATTTCCTGACGAACGTCTGGCAACAAGGCGCATTGGCCGGCGCGACACCGGAAGATGCCTTCTCCGTCGACATCGGTTTGGGCACTACGATGACTCCGGTCGATATTTTGGACGGGTATATGAGAATCGTTGTCCGGATCGCCGTAACACGCCCGGCAGAATTTATCGTCATCACGTTCGAGCAAAAAATGCAGCAGTCATAATATCTGAGATCACAGTTGCCTTAAGTAAAAGGGCAAAATTGCAAAAAGCAAAAAGCAATGTAAATCAACGCGTTACAGAAGATTTAGTGTTAGCTAATTTTGCACACCTACTTATTAAAATTAAATCATCTTTAAAATCTGATCATTATGGCAGGCGAGAAACAAGAAGCCCCATGGCCCATACCACAATTTCACTTTATGGTCACCCTGGGTGACAAGGGCGAAGTCGCATTTCAGGAAGTATCCGGATTGGATACGGAATACGACGTGATAGAATACCGGGCCGGCAATAGCGTGGATTTTTCAACCGTAAAAATGCCCGGACTAAAAAAAGTGTCTGAAATTACCCTTAAAAAAGGTATGTTTAAAGACGATACGGGGCTGTTCGATTTGTTCGCGAGTGTGAAGATGAATACAGTGGCCCGGCTCACCGTTACCATACAGCTCCTCGATGAAGAGCACAAACCTTTGTTTACCTGGACGCTCAAAAATGCATTCCCCAAAAAGGTTTCCGGGGCTACCCTCAATGCTAAAACCAGCGAGGCAGCCGTAGAAACCCTGGTACTGGTGCATGAAGGACTGACGATGGCGAAATAACGCAACATCAGTATATACTTCACGCCGCTAGGTTTTGTGCATTCGGTTGTGCGACGTTTACTAAACTTTTTAAGTTTAGTAAACGTGTACTCGGCTTAACCCATGCACAAAACCCAGCGGCGCGAAGTATATCAGTCAAAATAGTTTTGCTTAAATTCTTTGCAAATGCTTGATTATGAACACTGATAACCAATAACTAATAACGGATAACTACTTATGCCGGTTGAAATACGTGAAATTGTTATCCAGGCAAAGGTGCCCGACAAGACGACCGCAAGTCATACGGATCAGCAAACCATGCCGGTTCAGTTGGTGAACGGCGATGCAAATGCCCGGACAGAGGCCGGAAGCCAGGAAATCAGCGCCGAGTGGATTCAAAAAATAGTGGACATCTGTTTGAAGGAAGTAAAGGTCTGGTTAACTGAAAAATCAATCCGTTAGTAATGGCTAAAACAACGCCGCCGCCACCACCACCGCCACCGTCAAAACCTGCAGCTCCGAAAGCGCCACCGGCGGCGCCTGAAAGCGTTTTTACGCAGGAGGTGAATGCCAAAGCGACTGCCACCAGAATCCGGTCGGAAGCGGCAAAAAAACTGAAGGAACTCTCCTCTTCGGAATTTTCCAAAATGGAGATCATTTCCTATGAAAAAGTAGCCGACAGCTATAAGGAAATAAGCAAGTTTAAAGTAAGCATCAACCCGCAGAATTACAAGCGCAGTTATTCCATTCCCGGAACTGTTCTGGAGGAGAAAAAAAAGGCTAATAAGGAAGCCATCGATATCAAAGTGGTCGAATTCAAAGAAACTTTGTCGTTCGACCTCTTTTTCGATTGTACGGGCGCTATTCCGGACACCAAAGAGGTAAAAGAAGACCTGGACTGGATGGCAGCGAACCTGGTGGAATTTGACGGAGAAATGCACGCAACCCGGTATGTAAAAATCAAGTGGGGCGTACTCGATTTTTTTTACGGGCAATTAAAAAGTATGGGGGTCGATTATTTGTATTTCGACCGCACCGGACGTCCCTTGCGCGCCAAAGCGAGTCTTTCTTTTGAACGAATCGTTTCCACCAATAAAAAGGAGTCCAAATCACCCGACCTGACACATGTCCGCGAAGTGCAAGACGGCGATACGCTTCCCGGCATGTGCAATATGATTTACAAAGACCCTTCCTATTACCTGAAAGTTGCCGAAGAAAACGGACTGCCCCATTTTACCAATCTTGTACCCGGTCAGAAAATTTACTTCCCGCCGCTTAAGTAAAAGTGCAAAAGGCAAAAGGCAATGTAAATCAATGAGTTACAGAAGATTTAGTTTTAACTAATTTGAAATGCACCCTTCATTATATTTCACACGCCGCATGCAATTGATCGCTTTTCGATGGTACTTCTTGCTTGTAGCAATCGCTATAACCGGCCCTGCTCTGGGGCAGCCACCGGTTCAGGTCGATAGTGTGAGTACTGTGTTCAAGATGGAGGCGGGACAGATTTGGAGCAAGAAAAAAACAAGAACCATTCAGCGGCGCCCTATACCTGCGACAGATGTATTCCGGGACATTCCATTGCGCCGGCTCAAGTCGGTCACTACTTCTTTCCCTCCGGTTTCCGCAGGTGATACGCTCCGCGTTACGGCTTTCAGCAAAACGGGCGTTCCGTTCAAATCAATCCGGCTTACACTCGATCAAAAAACACTGGTTGAGTTACAGGATACTGCTGCGTTTCAGTATGAAACAGTGTCGCCGGGTGCGGGTACCCCTACCCTGACACTTCGGCAAAAACTGAATCCGCGCATACAGACTGCTGCGGTACACTTGCAATACACGCCGCCTGCCCAATTCGATACCCTGTATTCCAATCAGGACGTATTGATCGCCACAGAGCAATCAGGCACCGAAAGCGCTATTTTCAGAAAATCGGTCATGCCTTTTGATGGAAACGAAATACTCACTTACTGGAAAGGCACCATTCCGACAGACCGGCCGAATGAAGTCATTCACCGCACCCAAAAATTGACCATCGATAACAAGCCTCCTCTGCGCAGTTGGCTGCAACCGTCCCGCATCGTACGGCTGCGCAACCTGAAAAAAACAGAGATCGTTTATAACACCGGTTTTCAGCGGGGCGATACCCTGATTTTTGAGGTCAAGGCTATGGGAAAATCCGTCATACGCCATGGCGCATTGCTGGATCAGGATTCAAAAATACGGCGCAGTGTACGGGATGTTACAGCCTTTGCAGATACCGCAGTTGTCCAGCATGAAACGGCCTTTAAACTGTCACTGCAAGGAAAACTTGCTCTAAAAAAGAAATTTGCACAGGTAACCATTTTGCGGATCAGGCCTGTTGTACCCGATTCGTTTTATGTGGTCACTGATTCCCTGTTTCGGATTCAGGAGACTCCTGTATACGATACGCTGGTATTCAATATTTTTGATGACAGCCTGGAATTAAACCCGATCTGGAACATTGAAAAAACGCCGGTCGGCGAATTCAAGGTACAGGTTCCCAGATCAGGGCCAAAACTTGGCAATTTGTCCCACATTGTATATTGGCTGGGCATCGGAAGACCCGCGCTACATGAGTTTCAGCGCCTCGAAGTTGCCGTGCCGCCTGAATGGAGCCGGCCTGGTGTATTCGCTTCCCTGGGAGCATTGGGATTTGGTCGAAAACTTGTTTTTAAGGAACAATACCCGCCGGAGGTACGCTTTGCCTGTACTACGCCGGAAGATCGAAAACGGTTTCGGGCAGGAAAAAAGTTGCTGTCGAATGCCCCCATTGCAAACATGCAGAAACAGTCCTACGGCCTGGTGCGGAGCAGCGCTCTGCTGAGCGGGCTAAAACAATCCATCGATCCCAAAACCGGCATCAGCACCAGTACATTTTATGTTTGTTTTGAAAATAAAAGTACAGTCAGCCCTTTCCCGGTGTCCTTGAGACTCGTCGGTTTTTACCTGTTGAAAACATCCGAAACGAAAACAAACGAATGGCTGAAAACGGAAATTTATAAAGACCCTGTTCGAAAATGAAAAGGAAACTTCTTGTCGGCGTTGCGATTTGGGGAATGCTCCCTCTGATAACGGGCCTGTTGCCTCGCTGTATTCAAACGGCTATTCCGCAAAATGTTTTGCATGCACAACAGGCGCCCGCGCCCGATCAGGCGGAGCCGGGTTTTTGGGAAAAACTTCGATTGTTACTGCAAAAAAAGGACCAGGCTCCGGTTGTTCAGGAAAGTGTTACGGACGAGTACGATGTACTGTATAACTGGATACGACAGGATGAAATTTATTTATACGATAGTCTCTCCAAATTGGGCGTTACGGATTGGGACCGGTATCAGAATATCATCACCCTCGAGCAGGAGCAAAAAGATACCGCCAACCAGCCGAAACTTGCCCGAAACATCAAAACATTTGGATGGCATCCGTACTGGATGGGGCATGCTTACAAATCCTACCAATTTAATTTATTGTCTTATGTAGCCTGGTTTTCATACAACATCGACCCTCAAACCGGCCACTGCGACCACCCCGATCTGCTGGATGCCTACTGGTCAAAAGATGACAGCCTGGTAGAAAAGGCGCATAAAAGCGGTTGTAAAGTACTGATTACTATTACCAACCACAGCAACAAGGAAGGGCACCACGCTTTTTTGGACCACCCGTCCAACTGGCAAACCCTGGCTGATAACCTCATTCAATTGCTGCAAGAGCGCAATGGCGACGGCGTAGATGTCAATTTCGAAAATGTACCGGATGACCTCGAAGACGAAATGACTGCATTTCTCATCACCCTGAAAAAACGACTCCTTCAGGCAAACCCAAAATACATACTGACGGTCGATTTACCCATCTATGATTATTACGACACCTACCAGTTCAAAAAACTGGGCGACAGGGTTGATTTGTTTTTAGTTACCGGCTACGACTATCACAATGGCGCCAGCCGCACCGATGGGCCGGTTGCGCCGCTCGATGGGCCGACCAAATTATACAGCATTAAAAACTCTGTAAACCGATACCTGAATGCCGGCTTGAAACGTGAAAAGATTCTCCTCGGCTTGCCCTACTACGGAGCGTTGTGGAGCGGTAAATCCCCCAAGGCAGGTGTGCCGGATAGTACCCTCGCTTTCAGGGGGCATTTGTCGTATCGGGACATCAAGGCGCGCTATTGCACGGAAAGCCCTTCGTACGACCTGGAACGCTGGAGCGCTTATTATACCATGTTCAATCCCGACTCCAATTATTACGAAAAATGCTGGTTCGACGATTCCATTACACTGGGCCGCAAATACGATTGGGTGATCGAACAGCAGCTGGGAGGCATCGGTATCTGGGCCTTGGGTTTCGACAATAAACACCCGGAGCTTTGGAACCTTTTGTCGACAAAATATGCGGCAGATACGCTATTGGTTTACGACGGCACGCATATCAAAAGCAAATATTACAATCTGCCTGCCTCGTTGATGGCCTACCGGGTTTTAATTGCCATCGCAGGTATTTTTCTTGTCGTGTTTGTAATGGCCGGCCTTCTTATTGCATTGTTCGACTGGCGGGTACGAGAAGTGTTTTTTCAAAACAAAACCTTGCGGCTCTTGTATATATCCGGCGCCGCTGCGATTCTTCTGTCCGTATATGCTTTTTACCTTTTTGTAACGGAGCAACGGGTACTGGAAAACCGCAATTTCCCGGCATTGGTGGTCGGCATCACGCTTGGTATCTGCCTGACCCTGGGGATCAACCATTTTTATGAAAAAAAGCGCAATAGCTTACCCTAAACCACTGGTGCCATGAAAAAGATTATTGCCAGGGAATTTCTTTGGTTTGTTGTGATTGTCGTTTTGGCGGCTCCACTCGCTTTCTTTTTTTTGAGTGCGCTTAACCTCGTCGCAGCGGGAGATGTTTTTACGGAAAACGAAAAAAATTTCATAGCCGAACTGTACTTATTCGCTTATGTTTTTAATTTTGTCGGACTCTACCTGGTTCGTTTAATTGTGCTTGCCATACAGGTTTTGTCTGCCCGACCGAAGTAAAAGGGCATTTCAAATTGTCGGGGTGAATTATTACTTATAGTCTACACAAAGTGGTTTTGAACGATAAGAAAAATGTGGGTGTCTCATGTTTCTGGTAGCGAAAACGAAATAAAAATTTGTACCAGTTCTGATTTTGATACTAATGAGACAACCAATCAACTTTCAGTATAACACCTTTTTTTAACAGTTAAAGCGCATGCCATTACCTCCTTTAGGTTATTATTTCTCTGTGGAAATTTTAGGTACTCAGACGAGTTATGTGGAGGCCGGCTTTCAGGAGGCAAAAGGATTGAGCGCTGAAATGGAAACCGAGATGATTTATGAAGGCGGAGAAAGCCGCTTTGCACATAAGGTACCCAAGGCCGTGAAGTACTCCAATAACCTCGAATTAAGACGCGGTTTGATTACCGCACAATCCTTGTTTGGAGACTGGTGCCTCGAACATCTGGCAACCGGGCTGAACGGCAAAATAGTGGTAAAGGATTTGATCGTGCATCTCCTGGACCTGGGTACTGCCGGAGGAAAGCCGATCATGTCATGGGCTTTGGCCCGCGCTTACCCCGTTAAATGGGAAATAGGGCAACTGGATGCGCGAAAAAGTGAAATTGTGGTGGAAACACTTGTTATTACCTATGCTTATTTTACAGTACTCTAAAAATTGAACGATGCCGGCATCTCCAGCGAATCTTCAGGCTGAAATTGTTTCTTACGATATTACGGTAAACGGGAAACTGATTAAATCGAATTACCAGGTTTTGTCCATTGAAGTTGAAAAGGGAATCAACCGGATCGCTACTGCTAAAGTAGTGTTTTATCTTGCGCTGGGCGCCGGCGAAGACCAGTCGTTTTTGCTCAGCGAATCCGATGATTTCGCTCCGGGTAAATCCATAGAAATCGCAGTCGGCTCTGTTTCGGAAAAAACAAAAATATTCCAGGGGATCATTGTGAATCAAAATATCCGGAATTATGGAGACCAAAACAACGAATGGATTGTCCGGTGCAGCGACGAATCTGTAAAGATGTCCCTTGGACAACAAAGTAAAAACTTCGCCAACATGACCGACAGTGCAATTATTGCTTCGGTGGTTGGTGACCATGGATTGTCGTGTACCGTAGAGTCGACAAGTGTCACGCACAAGCAACTTATTCAATATCAATGTAATGACTGGGATTTTGTAGTGGAAAGAGCGGAGGCGAACGGTTTGCTGGTTTATGCGGAAGACGGAAAAATTACGGTAAAAAAGCCCCTGAGCAGCGGCTCGCCCGTATTGTTGATTGATTTTGAAACCGATGTGCTCAGTTATGATTTCGGGATCGATTCCCGCTTTCAACTCAGTTCCGTAACGTGTTCTGCATGGGATAGCAAAACCTTGAAAATGGTAGATAGCAAATCGGCAGAACCGGCATTGAGCACGCATGGAAACCTGGAAGGCAAGAAACTGGGCGATGATTTAAATGCCAAACCGGCCTTGTACGGAACCTCGGTTCCGCTGGATAAAGAGGAAACTAAAAACTGGGCGGATGCGCTTTTGCTAAAATCCCGCCTTGCAAAAATGACGGGTACTGTCACGTTTTTTGGAAATGCGCTCCCGAAACTCAACACATTGGTTCAACTCAGTGGATTCGGCGCCCGTTTCAACGGAAATCCAATGGTCAGCAGCATCCGGCATGAGCTGCGCTCGGGATTCTGGCAAACCACGCTGGGTTTCGGAATGCCTCCTGAAGCGTACCATGCACAACGGCCTGTGAATGCCCCTTCGGCAGGCGGTTTACTACCTGCCGTGCAGGGTTTGCAACAAGGCGTGGTTTTGAAAATCTCGGACGATCCCGATGGTGCGTACCGGATTAAAGTGGATGTACCCTTGTTATTGGGAAACAATGACGGTATCTGGGCGCGGCTGATACAGTTTTATGCCACCTCCGGAAAAGGCAGTTTTTTTCTCCCGGAAGTGGGCGATGAGGTTATTCTGGGTTTTTTTAATAATGACCCTCGTTTCCCTGTCATTATCGGCAGCGTATACGGCACTAAAAACAAACCGAAATATCCCCCCGATGCCAAAAACAGTATTAAAGCGATTGTCACTAAAAATGATTTGAAAATAGAGTTGGATGACGAGAACAAGGTACTCACCATTTCAACACCCGGCGGTAACCAGTTTGTGCTTTCTGACAAAGACAAATCGATCCTGGTAAAAGACCAATCGGGGAATAAGATTGAAATGACCAGTAGCGGTATCAGTCTGGACAGTATCAAAGATGTGACCATCAAAGCGAAAGGGAAAATCAGCCTGAGTGCCGTTCAGGATATTTCGCTCTCCGCCACGGGTGGCAATATTAGCCTGGAAGGATTAAATGTGGAAGCCAAGGCAAAAGTGGCAGCTTCCATACAGGGCACTGCTTCTGCCGAGCTGAAATCGACCGGCATGACCAGTGTGAAAGGTTCCATGGTAATGATTAATTAAATGAGGCCTCTCAAAAGGTTTATAAAGGTTGATAAGGGTTTATAAAAGTTGATAATAGCACCCCAGAATGAGGGAAATTACTTCATTGAGTAGCAAATGCTTGATTATCAACACTGATAACCAATAACTAATAACGGATAACTTATTTATGCCCCCAGCAGCAAGACTTACCGATATGCATACCTGCCCGATGGTGACTCCGGGCCTGCCACCCATTCCCCATGTAGGCGGCCCTGTCGTAGGCCCCGGGGTGCCGAACGTACTGATAGCAGGCATGCCTGCTGCTGTGGTCGGCGATATGTGTGTTTGTGTAGGGCCTCCCGACAGTATTGTAAAAGGCTCCGCCACTGTAATGATTTCGGGCCGCCCCGCCGCTCGAATGGGAGATACTACCGCCCACGGAGGCGCTATTGTATTGGGGGCGCCTACAGTTATGATCGGAGGATAAGTAAAAGGGCAAAATTGCAAAGGGCAAAAAGCAATGTAAATCAATGGGTTACAGAAGATTTAGTATGAGCTCATCTTGCATACCTACTTAACGGGTTATAAAAAAACCAATGGAAAATCGAATTGACAAATCCTTCCTGGGAAAAGGGTGGAATTTCCCACCGACTTTTAACAGCCACACGCGGTCTGTTGAAATTGTGTCCGATATCGAAGATATCGAACAAAGCCTGTTTATTTTGATCTCGACTACGCCGGGTGAAAGACTGATGAATCCCTCCTACGGATGTGATTTGCAACGCCTTGTTTTTGAAAAAATAAACGACTCGCTGTTTAGTGAAATTAAAAGCACGGTCTCTTATGCCATTTTCAAATTCGAACCCCGGGTAACCGTAGACGAAGTAATCGTAGAAGTGTATTCTTACGAAGAAGGAATTATCCAGATCAAGGTAGAATTTACCATCATTCAAACAAATTCCAGGAGCAATATTGTCTTCCCTTATTTTCTACTGGAAGGAACCAAAGTATTTATTTAAACCAACCAAGCCAGAGGCGGAATGGGCATAACTGCAGGTTCCATTGTGAAACGGTATGAAGACAAATTGGAAAAAAGGAAATTTTGTTTTTACAGGCACCTCTCAACACGACCGGGTTTTACCCGCCTTGATGCCGGAAAACCTTCGCATCGACACGCGTACACTACCTGATTTTCTCTCTTCCGCCCTGCATGCCGCACAGTTTATCCGCTTCTACAACGAAAACAATATATCAAAAGAACATTGGGCTGCCTTTCTGGAAAAAGACCCGGGCGTGTTTCTTTCATCGGTGCTTGAAAACCGCTCCGGGTATTGGGATCAAAGAGCGCGTACCGCTTTCAGGCAGTTTTATGCCTCGGAACTGGCAGGTCGTACTTCCGCATGTAAGGATATTATCGCCATTATCCTGGAAATGGGCCTGATATTAAATGCCTGGTACATAAAATCAAAAGAAATCCTGGACAATGACAATGACATTTCGATTCACCAGGTATTAAAACAGGCTATTGCTCCCGAGCAGAACAGTGAGGACGGCCTTGCAGGCATGATGCAGTCCTTCCAATCGCTTCTGCGCACCCTGGAAAGCGAACAATTGATTCCCATAGATGCTCCAATC
>JAYSZC010001110.1:0-6095 GCA_043738235.1 Lewinellaceae bacterium
CGAGGGAAAAAATCCGTGTCTAATCCGTTCCATCCGTGTGCCTTTTAATCCGCCCTTACATCCGCCCATTCAAATCCAGATTCACCAGCATCGCCACCGACATAAAAAACAGCGAGCCGATTTTATCCGTTTCCACGAAATCGTTCATCAGCATGAGCAGGTCGATGAGGATAAAGCACATGACCGAGGCGGTCACCATGCGGCGTTGCCAGCCGGGAGGCGTGCGGTGGTAGATGCGCTCGCCATAGAGCATGACCAGCACCGAAAAAACGATAAAAATGACCATGCCGGGCAGGCCCTGCTCTACGGCGGTCATTAGGTAGTAGTTGTGGATGCCGGAGCGTTCGGGGTTGTCGCTCACGTAGGTTTTAAAACTGGAAACCGTGTATCTTTCGTAAAAAAAGTAAAAATTGCCCGGTCCGAAGCCCGTCACGGGTTTTTCCTTGATCATGTAGGTGGCGGCTACCCAGCGGTACACGCGTTCCATCGTGGAAATATCCTCCAGTTTAGTGGTGGCTTCCAGCAGGTTTTCAAAACGCGTGTGGGTGATGGCACGTTCGTAGTGCGGCGCAAATTCGAGCCAGTTGTCGCGCGTACCTACAAAACTGATAAAAATGCTGAATACCACGGCGACGCCCAGCAGCGCCATTTTCATCAGCCGCCAGCGCATGATCCAGTAAATGCCGATGGCGGCAGCAAGGGCTACATAAGCTGCGCGGGTGTAAGCAAAATTGATCGCTACCAGCAGGAAAATAATGCTGCCGACCAAAAACCACCACGTAGCGCTCCAGCGCTTGTACCAGTAGGTGGCGTACCAGATGAAAGGCAGGAAAATAGCCAGCAGGCAGGCATACATCACGTGGTTGCGGAAAAAAGGCCCCATCACATAGGCTACATCCTGAAAGGAAAAGTCGATGGCGGCGTGGCGGACAAATACCGTCATAACGGCAAACAACAGCGGCAGCAAGAACCACCAGAAAAACGCCTTGAAATCGCGCTCCGTATTCAGGAAATGCGCGGCCAGGCCATAAAACACAATGACGTACCAGCCTTTGGCGAGCAGGTATTTGAAGGAGACGAACAAATCCTGGGAAGTGACCACACTAATAGCAATCCAGCACAAATGCACCAGCAATACAATCGTAAGCGGGTGCCGGATGAAACGCCCGTCGACCGAACGCACATTTTGCAGCAGCCAGCCGACCCCGCAGAGGGTCAGCACCCACATCAACGGTTCGGAAGGCAGGTCGGTAGCGAAACCGCCGGGCAACTCCCATTCGATGGAAAGCGGCAGGCAGGCAAGCATCAGGAAAAATACTTTTCGAAAATCGACGGCGGCGAGCCACAACACAGCCAACCCCAGCGGAACGCCCAGCAGCCACCAGGCTTGCAGTCCGATCCCCAGCCAGATCAGCAGGACGCCCAGCACCGCCAGCCCGCCGAACAGCAGTTGCTGCGGGTGGTTGCGGGGTATGCCAAGGATGGTGGAGATTCGATGTAGCATAAAAAATTAGCAATTAGGATATTGAGATATTAGGATATTTTCCCCAAACTTATTGATTGTCAATATAATATCCCAATATCTCAATATCCAAATATCCCAATAATTTTCCCTTTTACTCATTGCTCCCCCCTGACTTCCCGCCAGTTGATATCCTTGTACGCATCGGCGATCAGCGCGCCCAGGATGCTGAAAAAGAAAGCGGCAACCACCGAGGCCAACACGATGATGGTGCGGCCCGGCCGGCTTTTAATGCGGGGTGTTTCGGCAGTCTCCACTAATTGCAGGGCAGGAATATCTGTTTTGTAAGCGGCCATAATCTGGTTGTAGCGTTCCAGGTCGTAACTGAGCTGCTTGCGGCCCTGAAAGTGCAGGTCGGCCAGGATGGATACCTTTGGCAGACCTTCATTGAAACGTTCCAGGTTGAGCCGGTCGTCTTTCACGCCGGGTGAAGTGAGGCGGGAAAGTTCGCGTTCGTAGGCGCGCACATCGGCTTTGATGTACTGGATGGTATCCTGCGGGATCAGCGGATTGTTTTCCAGTATCTCCAGCCTGGCTTTGCCCCGGATAATTTCTGATTCCGCCTTGGTCAGGTTTTCGGCCAATTGCCCGCCCTGGGTGCCGGCATCGTAGATATTGTAGAACTTTTTAAGGGTATTCAAACTGTCGCCGAGGATAGTCAGTTCCGTTCTTTTGCGCGTCATATTATCCTCGAAAGTTGCCAGCAGGGTGGCCTGGCTGTTTTTGATGAGGCGTTGTCCAATGGCATTTATTTTATCGCGGGCGGCATTGGCTATGGCTGTCGCCAACTGCGGGTCGGTATCTTCAATGCTTAATTCGATGGCGTCGTTCCTGTTTTTCAGTACCGAGTACAACTTGCGAAAGTGCTTGCGGACTTTATGCGGGCCTTCTTTCGAGGTGGAGTCGATATCGTAATGGTCGTACAGGTTGAATTTCGAGACCATGTAGTCCACCACTTCGTTGCTCACGGAAATCTCCACCAGGCGATCCAGGTCGCGGTCGGAACCAAAGTACTCTGTCACTTTGCTGGTATATCCGAAAATAAGTTCGGGATTGGCCAATTCGGGGCTGGCAGGGTAAAAAATCGTCGTCGCTTTGTAGTAATTATCCAATAACAGGGTGATAACGATACTCCCGATAAGCGTGATAAGACAAATATTCCGAATGGCTTTTCTCCATCGGTAAATGGATGAAAAAACCCCCAGCAGGTTGTCGCGGTTGCTCATGTGTGTAATGATTGTGATGCCAAAAATGGCCCAACGCTAAAAGTGATTTTTCTGACAGACTTTCAAAAACGGCGCAAAAATAGGAAAAGCCGCCGTCTTGAACTGGGTAGTAATGAAATAACTCCGGGTATTCTGGTAGGGAGTTCATGCGCGTTAACGCCCGGGAAGGAGAATTGGCTGCCAGCGAATAGAAATAAAAAAACCCAGCAGCGCTCATACGCGCCGCCGGGCCATCAAAACACGCTTCATTTATGTGTTGCAAAGGTAAAAGCAAAGAATTCAAATTCGCAATTCTTTTTCAGATTTTTTTACATAAAACAAGACCATTACGTTCTTCGGGCTTTATGAGCTCATATTCAAAGCGGGTCTGAGCAACTATTTCGAAGCCCGCTTTTTGGTAAGCGGCAATCGGACCTGTTGACATTACATTGAGCCACAATGCTTTACGATGAAGTTGAGACGCCTTTTCCTGCACCATTCCGAGAAATAACTGGCCGATTCCTTTGCCAAAAAAATCGGGCATCAGGTAAATTTTTTCCAGAAAAAGTGCATTGGATTCACCTCCTTGCGGCATAGATTTATGTAAAATTATCTTCATAAAACCTACAATCTGTTGCGAGGGGTCTTTTCCCAAGAGATATTCAATGTTCGGGTCTGCTAATTCCCGCCGTAAAATATCTGCTCCGAAACACAAATCCATATACCATTCCAGCCCGTTTTCCAACCAGATATGCCGGTAATAAGGTTCGTAACTGGCCCTGCCCACGTACTGTAGGAGTTCGAGGTCGGCTACGCCTAATTTTTGAAAGGAAATAACAGGGTTGTTTGTGTGCATGATGCGCCTGAGTAGGGTAGAGGATGCAACTTGATCTGCTTAAAGAACCGGTTTTTTTATAAAAACTTCCAGTATTTCCCGGGCAGCGGCAAAAGGTGAAATGCGGCCTTCCAGCACTTGTTTTTCCAGTGCGGCATATTTTTCCAGGACATCGGGGTGCTGGTAAAACAGGTCTTTCAAACCGCCCTCCAGCGATTCCTTCAACCAGTAACGGGCCTGTTCTTGCCTGTTTCGTTTCAAAAAACCATTGGCGGTAACATGCGCCTGAAAAGACTGGATGGCTGCCCACAGTTCGGCAATGCCGCTGCCTTGTTCGGCGCTGCAAGCCAGCACCTGCGGCGACCAGCCACTTGGCCTCGGAGGCAGCAGGTGGGTGGCGTTGAGATAATGCGCACGCGCCTGATTGGCTAATTTCAGCCGGTCGCCGTCGGCTTTATTGACTGCCAGGAGGTCGGCCATTTCGACGATGCCCCGTTTGATGCCCTGCAATTCATCGCCTGCTCCGGGCAGCAACAGCAACAGAAAAAGATCGGTCATACTGTGAACGGCGATTTCTGATTGCCCGACGCCCACCGTTTCAATGAGCACCGTGTCGTATCCGGCGGCTTCGACCAACAGGATGATTTCGCGGGTTTTGCGGGCGACGCCGCCCAGCGAATCGCCCGAAGGCGAAGGCCGGATAAAGGCCCGTTCATCGGTCGACAACCGTTCCATCCGCGTTTTATCGCCCAGGATGCTTCCTTTACTAATCGCGCTGGAAGGATCGATGGCCAATACGGCGACTTTTTTTCCCTGTTCCGTCAGGTACAAGCCGAGCGCTTCAATCAGGGTGCTTTTGCCGACCCCGGGCGCGCCGGTGATGCCGACGCGCAGGCTGTGCTGCTGCCCGGCTTTGGATGCCAGCAATCGGGCAACGACCTGCTGTGCCAGTACGCTGTGTTCCGGGCGGGTGCTTTCCACCAATGTAATAGCCTGCCCCAGCAGCACCCGGTCGCCCGACCAGATGCCCTGCACAAATTGTTCAACGGTGGGGAGTGCGCGGCGCATGGTGCGAAGGTAAGCAGCAGATGTGTATTGTTGAGATTGTTGAGAGTTGAGAATGTTGAGGGTTGAGGGTGGTAACTCATGGCTTGAGTTACCACCCTCAACAATCTCAACTCTCAACAATCTCAACTCTCAACTAACATGGTTAAAGTTCCTTTTACAGTTTACAAATTTTATTTTAACTAAAATTCAAATACTTTAATATCAATGTTTTAATTGTTAAGTGAATTGACTTTTTGGCAGGTGGAGGTTAAACAGTGTTAAGTGGCCCTCCCTGGGCTTCCAGGCCCTTGCAAATACTGTTACTGCTTTACAATCTTGCCTGAAAAATGAATCAATATGAAAAAGTCAATCCTACTTTTAGCCATTTGCGCCCTGGCGTTGGGGGCGTGTCGCAGCCTCCGAATCAGCGATTTTCATACCAGGGAAGCCATTCCACAGCGGATGCCCAGGCTGGGTTTGCTAGTGCATGAGCGGAGTTTTTCAGATGCTTTTTTTGCCGACATAGATCGCGATGTCTTGTTACTCAGCAGTGGTGATGGTCCTTATATACCATCGCCCTGGGAAGTATATCAAAGAACAGACCAGACACTGAGCGATGTTTTTCAGGTACTGGAAAATGAATTGCAGGATAATATCAACCTGTCAGGCGGCGAAAAATACGGCAATGCCCGGTTCAAGTTGCTATACTACGAGCAACGTAATGCTGGTTGGGGGCTGCTCTTCCCTTCCATCGCTACGTTTGGAATTGCCAACCTGCTGGGTATGCCTTGTATCATATACCGCGTAGATGTTGAATTACAAATGGAGATAACGGATGCACATGGGACTGTACTGAACCGCTACAGCGCTCCGGGTTCCGGGAAAGGTAAGGTGGCAGCGTACCACGGATATGGCGTTTACCCCGCGTTGCGCAAGGCCAATCTGGTGGCGGTACAGGACGCGCTTTCAAGTATTAAAACTAAAATGACTCCTGATATTCCTGCATTGACGGAGCAATTATCCAGGTAAAGGATGATGCATGACTTTGAAACTTATGCATTGTCACTGAGATTTTTTGAGTATTTGAAGATTCGGGTATTCGAGTATCTGACTGATAACGAATCATTTATACTCAAATCCTCGCATCCTCGAATACTCAAAAAACTTGAATGACATTGTACTAAACACCAAAGAAGATGGCAGCGCTGTTCGCTTGAACTCACCTGTTGTATCCGGTACGCGGGGGGCGGCGGCGCTGCTTTTTTGGTGTTTGGTGTTTGGTGTATAGTGTTTAGGGCGCTTCGCTTTTGGCATTTGTGAAAATTTGACTAAAATACCAACTACTGCCAAAGGCGGAGCGCCCGAAACACTAAACACGAAACACCACACACGAAACACGAACACACATTTTCACTTTTAAATCCCCGCAAGGGGTTCCAACCGTTTCCAACATGACCATCGAACAGTTAAAAGAACTGAAAGATAA
>JAYSZC010001111.1:0-6077 GCA_043738235.1 Lewinellaceae bacterium
TCGGACTGAAAAAAAGAACCAAATTTTATTTTTTATCGAGTGCTAAACTTTCCAGGTTTTAAAACCTGGAAAGTTTCTGGTAGCGAAAACGAAATAAAATTTTGCACTGTTGTTAACGCCGATCCTTTTGACACAACCCCGGCGGTAAGGTTGGGCAAAGG
Organism: Lewinellaceae bacterium; assembly: GCA_043738235.1. Taxonomy (GTDB): domain Bacteria; phylum Bacteroidota; class Bacteroidia; order Chitinophagales; family Saprospiraceae; genus M3007. The sequence goes on from JAYSZC010001111.1 coordinate 162, forward strand.
AAAAGGCAAGCTACTGCTTCCCTAAATCCCCAACCTGAAACACCCCTAATAACTAATAACTAATAACTAACAACGGATAACTAAACGAACAGGGCGCTCTTAAGTTCTTCCACTTTCCCCAGCGTTTGAATCCGGATGCCGTAACGGTTGGTATCGATCCCTTTCATGCCGTATTTCGAGACATAAATTTCTTTAAATCCTAACCGGTCTGCTTCCGTGATCCGCTGTTCAACGCGTTGGACGGCGCGTATTTCGCCGCTGAGGCCCACCTCTCCGGCGAAACATATATTGGAAGGAATGCTGACATCCATCAGGCTGGAAATCAGCGACACCACAATGGCGAGGTCGATGGCCGGATCGTCGACCCGGATGCCGCCGGCCAGGTTGAGAAAAACGTCGTTGATGCTGAAAAAGAAGCCGCAGCGCTTTTCCAGAACAGCCAGCAACATGGACAAACGGCGCATATCGAAACCTGTGGCGCTGCGCTGCGGGGTGCCGAATACGGCTTTCGATACCAAAGCCTGGGTTTCGATGAGCATGGGGCGCATCCCTTCCATGGTGGCGGCCACGGCGCAACCGCTGAGTTCTTCGTCTTTCTGGCTGAGCAGCAGTTCGGAAGGGTTGCTCACCTCGCGCAGGCCGACGCTTTGCATTTCGTAAATGCCCATTTCGTCGGTACTGCCGAAACGGTTCTTCAGCGTGCGCAGGATGCGGTATGTATTGTGGCGGTCGCCTTCAAACTGCAACACGCAGTCCACGATGTGTTCCAGCAGTTTCGGTCCGGCGATATCGCCTTCCTTGTTGATGTGTCCGATCAGGAAAATGGGAACATTGGTTTCTTTGGCAAAACGCAGGAATTCGCCGGCGCACTCGCGTACCTGGGAAATGCCGCCCGGCGCCGATTCGAGATGGGGCGTGCTCATAGTTTGAATGGAATCTACAATCATCAATTGTGGCTGCAATTCCTGGGCCTGCTGGAGAATTTTGCTGGTGTTTGTTTCCGTTAAAATATAGCATTCCGATGCGAAATCGCCTACGCGGTCGGCGCGCATTTTGATCTGTTCTTCACTTTCCTCGCCGCTCACGTACAGGATTCTGGCCGGCGTTTTCATGGCCACCTGGAGTAGCAGGGTACTTTTTCCAATACCCGGTTGTCCGCCGATAAGCACCAGCGAGCCTGGTACCACACCGCCGCCCAGCACCCGGTTGAGTTCCTGGTCGGGCGTGGCGAGCCGGACGGTTCCCCCCGTTTTCACCTGTTGGAGCAGTACGGCTTTGGGTGCTTCGGCTTTTCCATTCGGTCCGGCAGGCGCCCATGATTTCCGTTTTTCTTCGGCAACGGTTTCTTTCTGGATCAGTTCCTCCTGAAAAGTATTCCACTCGCTGCAATGGGGGCATTTGCCCAGCCACTTGGGCGAAGAGGCTCCACAATTGGAGCAAAAAAAGATGGTGCGTGGTTTTGCCATAGGGCAAATATAGTTGAGATTGTTGAGCGGTTGAGAATGTTGAGGAATGAGGGTTGAGGAATGAGGAATGACCGAGCGTCATGTCCGACATCACGCTCGGTCATTCCTCATTCCTCAACCCTCATTCCTCAACATTCTCAACACCCTTCGCCAGCTGCTCCAGCAGCCCCTTCACCGCCTTCAAACTCCACACTCCATCCTGCACCAGAATGAGGTCTTTATTGGTTTGTTTGAGTGAAATACCCATGATGCGGCCCCGGGTGGCAACTAATTGAGCGATTTTCTGGAAATGCGAGGTTTCGTAAAATGAGGACTGCGGATCGCTGACGAAATAGCAGCGCAGTTTGCCGCTTTTCAGAATGAGCCGCTCGAAGCCGATTTTTTTACAAACCCATTGCAGGCGCAAGGCTTCAAAAAGGGCTTCCACTGGTTTGGGCAATTTTGCCCCGAACCGGTCTTTCAGGCGTTTGGCGAAGGCTTCGATACCTTCTTCATTTTCAATGGAGTTCAGTTCCGTGTAAAGGTTGAGGCGCTCCTGGGTATTGCTCACATACTCGTCAGGGATGAGCATTTCCACATCCGTTTCGATGATGACATCCCGGACGTAGGAGCCGCGTTGTGCAATTTCCTCTTTAAACAGGTCTTTAAAATCGGTCTCTTTCAGTTCCTGGATGGCTTCGTCGAGGATTTTCTGGTAGGTCTCGAAACCAATGTCGGCGATAAATCCCGATTGTTCGCCACCCAGCAGGTTGCCGGCGCCGCGAATATCCAGGTCGCGCATGGCCACCTGGAAACCCGAGCCGAGATCGCTGAATTCCTCGATGGTTTTCAGGCGTTTGCGCGCTTCCTGGGTGAGTACGCTCATAGGCGGCGCAAACAGGTAGCAATACGCTTTGGCATTGGAGCGGCCCACACGTCCGCGCAACTGGTGCAGGTCGCTGAGGCCGAACATATCGGCGCGATTGATAATGATGGTATTAGCGTTGGCGATGTCCAGACCGGTTTCGATGATATTGGTACAGGCCAGCACGTCGAATTTGCGGTCGATAAATTCCACCAGCACTTTTTCAAGGTTATCCGCTTCCAATTGCCCGTGCGCCATAGCCACGTCGATGTCGGGACACAGGCGTTGGATCAATTCGACAATTTTAGGGAGGTCATTCACCCGGTTGTGGACAAAATACACCTGCCCGCTGCGGTTGACTTCGGTGTAAATAATTTCCCGTATCAAATCTTCGTCGAATATGCGAATCTCCGTGTGAATCGGCTGCCGGTTGGGCGGCGGCGTACGGATAACCGACAGGTCGCGGGCAGACATAAGTGAAAATTGCAGGGTGCGCGGAATCGGCGTAGCGGTGAGCGTCAGGGTGTCCACATTGATTTTCAGCGCGCGGAGTTTTTCTTTGGAAGAAACGCCGAATTTTTGTTCTTCATCTACAATCAGCAGGCCTAAGTCTTTGAAAGCCACATCTTTACTGAGCAGTGCGTGGGTGCCGATCACAATATCGACTTGTCCTGATTTCAATTTTTCCAGCACCTTTTTTTTCTCTTTGGCCGTGCGGAAACGGTTGAGGTAATCGACTGTCACGGGGAATTCTTTCAGGCGTTCGGTAAATGTTTTCCAGTGCTGCAACGCAAGGATGGTGGTCGGAACCAGAATGGCCACCTGCTTGCCATCGGTGCAGGCTTTGAATGCGGCGCGGATTGCTACTTCCGTTTTTCCGAAACCCACGTCGCCGCAGATCAGGCGATCCATGGGGTATTCTTTCTCCATATCAACCTTGACGTCGTTGGTTGCTTTATACTGGTCGGGCGTATCCTCGTACACGAAAGAGGCTTCCAGTTCCGTTTGCAGGTAGCCGTCTGGCGGAAAGGCGTGGCCTTTGGCGGCCCGGCGGCCTGCATATAGTTTGATGAGTTCGGCGGCAATATCCTTGATGCGTTTTTTGGTGCGCGCCTTGAGTTGTTTCCAGGAATCCGAGCCAATTTTGGACAGTTGCGGGGCCGTGCCTTCCTGTCCGACGTATTTGGAGATTTTATGCAGCGAATGAATACTGACGTAGAGAATATCGTTGTTTTTGTAATTGAGTCGTACGGATTCCTGCATTTGCCCGCCGATCTCTATTTTTTGTAGTCCGGCAAATTTTCCAATGCCGTGGTCGATATGCGTCACGTAGTCGCCGGGAGACAGTTCCCGCAACACCCGGGTAGTGAGCGCCTGTTCTTTGGTGAAACCCTGCCGGATTTTGTACTGGTGGTAACGCTGAAAAATCTGGTGGTCGGTGAGTACCGCAATCTTCAGGTCTTCATCCACAAAACCTTCGTGAATGGCCGTATCGACCGGTAAAAACGCAACATCGGCCTTTAATTCTTTAAAAATGGAGGCTAAGCGGTCGAATTGTTTGGTGTTTTCGGAACAGATATAAATCTCATAACCCGCTGTTTTCCACTCATGCAAGGTGCGGATTAGCAGGTCGAAATTTTTATTAAAAGAAGGTTGGGGGCGGGAGTGAAAAGTAATCGTACCGGGCCTGCCTCCTGCAGCGGCTGTCTGCATCATAAATCTGTTTTTGCGTTTGCAAAGATACCGCTTAGATGAACAGAGTTGTTGCCAGAGAGTTGCATTATCTTTGCGCCGCAAAAAAAGAATACATGACTAAGAAACGAGTACTTATCGCCGGAGCCGCCGGTTTTATAGGGTCCCATTTGTGCGACCGCTTTATGGCCGAAGGTTACCAGGTGATCGCGATGGATAATTTGCTGACGGGCGACCTGACCAATATCGAACATCTTTTCAAAGAAAAAGACTTTGAATACTATCACCACGATGTAACGAAGTTTATCCATGTGCCCGGAAAACTGGATTACATCCTGAATTTCGCTTCGCCGGCTAGCCCGATCGACTACCTTCAAATGCCCATTCAGACCTTGAAAGTGGGCGCGCACGGCACCCACAACCTGCTCGGACTGGCCAAGGAAAAAAAGGCGCGTATCCTGGTGGCATCCACCTCGGAAGTGTACGGCGATCCGCACGTACATCCGCAGGTTGAAGAATACTGGGGCAATGTAAACCCTGTGGGTCCGCGCGGCGTATACGACGAAGCCAAACGTTTCCTCGAAGCCATTACGATGGCATACCACAATTACCACCAGGTGGAAACGCGGATCATCCGTATTTTCAATACCTACGGCCCGCGTATGCGCGTCAATGATGGGCGTGTTTTGCCGGCATTTTTCTCGCAAGCCATTCGGGGTGAAGGACTTACAGTATTCGGAGACGGCTCGCAGACGCGTTCTTTTTGTTATGTGGACGACCTGGTGGAAGGTATTTACCGCCTGCTACTGAGCGATTACCACCTGCCGGTCAACGTGGGCAACCCTTCCGAAATCACCGTCATGCAGTTTGCGCATGAAGTGCTCGACCTCGTGCAAAACCCGAAGGCGTATATTGATTACCGCCCACTGCCGGTGGATGATCCCAAACAACGCCGGCCTGATATTACCAAAGCGCAAACGCTGCTGGGCTGGGAACCCAAATTCGACCGGGCTACGGGCCTGCGCATCACCCATGAGTATTTCAAAAAAGCTGTAAAAGTTTAGGTAGTTATCGGTTATCAGTTATCTGGCTTGATAATCAAGCATTTGCATAAAAATAAACTAAAATTGATTTTAACTTGAACTGATAAGTGTGTCATTATTCGATATAATGCTTTTGTAACTCATTGACTAACATTGCCTGTTGCCCTTTGCAATTTTGCCCTTTTTTTAAACCTGACCAACCATGAATATACTCATAACCGGCGGGGCCGGGTTCATCGGCTCGCACGTGGTGCGTCTTTTTGTGACCAAATACCCGCAATACCGCATTGTCAACCTCGACGCTCTGACGTATGCCGGCAACCTGGAAAACCTGAGCGATGTGGAACACGCGCCGAATTATATTTTTGAGCGCGGAAGCATACTGGATGCGCCGTTTTTGCAGGGTTTATTTGAAAAATATCAATTCGAGGGGGTGATTCACCTCGCTGCTGAAAGCCATGTGGATCGTTCTATTTCCAATCCGATGGCTTTTGTCGAAACGAATGTGATGGGTACGGTGCAAGTGCTGAATGCTGCGCGCAATGCCTGGAAGGATAATATGGAAGGCAAATGCTTTTACCATGTTTCTACCGACGAGGTGTACGGCTCGCTGGGCGAAGAAGGTTATTTTACGGAAGAGACACGTTACGACCCGCGTTCGCCTTACTCGGCCTCCAAAGCGGCCAGCGATCATTTTGTGCGGGCTTACTGGCATACCTACCATCTGCCCGTACTGCTGTCCAATTGCAGCAACAACTACGGCCCCAACCATTTCCCGGAAAAACTGATCCCGCTGGCGATCCTGAAGGCGCTGCACGGCGAGCCGATCCCGGTCTACGGCAAGGGCGACAATGTGCGCGACTGGCTGTAT
>JAYSZC010001112.1:0-17201 GCA_043738235.1 Lewinellaceae bacterium
TCGAAGTCACCCCGTCACTAGGAACGTTCGTAGTAACGGTATGACTGTCAGTCACCCCGTCACTATGTTTGGCTACCTCACTTGCTTCCAGCGTCAAAAAGTCTAAAATATGCTCGATCGCCGCCGGTTCGTACAAAAACGGTTCCGAGTCAAACCAGTCCATTTTCGGCATGGCGGCAGGTTCGGTAATCGCCTGGCGAGCGGAGTCCGGATGGAGTGCGTCGAGTTCGTAGAGATTTTTCAGGATGACGGGTAGTTGCTCGTCTAAGCGATTGAGCAGGTGCAGCCGGTCGGAACGGATGGACAGCACCACTTTCAGAGCGGGTTTGTGCTGCAACAGCGACAGTTCTTCCGGGCTAATGGGATGTTTACCCTGCGCATATTCGGCTTCCAGCACGTCCCAGTAGCGCTGCGGCACGGTTTTGAAGAGGGCTTCTGCCAACTGCCCGGCGAAGGCCTGTACCTGTGCCGCCGGATAGGTAAACAATTCCTCGAACTGGTCGATCACCAGCAGCAGGCCCTTTTGGCCTTTGTGCCGGATAAAATGTTCCTTCACATCGTGCCAGAGCGTATTTTCCCCGGCGATCAGTTTGTCTAAAAAGGTTTGTATGCTTGCTGCTCCGCCGCGCACGGAAAGTCTTGCCGTTTCGGCGGGCTGGGTAAATTCATTTCCTTCTTTATAAGCATTGAAACGAATGCGCACAGGCAGCATATCGGTCTCTGCCTTGACTTTCGGGATAATACCTGCGTTGAGCAAAGATGATTTTCCGGTGCCCGATTTGCCGTAGAGTACGGTGAGGTTTTCTAATTGTATGAGCCGAAAAACGGCTTCGGTTTCGGTTTGCCGGCCTTTGAAAATCAATTGCTGGTCGGTCTCGAAGGGGCGGGCGCCCACGTAGCGGGATTGCAGTTTGCTCATGGCCGGCCGTTGGGGTTTTGTTGTTCGATCTGGTCAATCAGGTACAACATCCCGTTGACGATTTGGCTTTTCATGGCATTTTTGGACATCTGTGTCTCAAAAAGGGTGGAAGAAAAGCCATTCCACTGCATTTCCAGCATAATGCCCTGGTTGTTCAGGTCATTATTTTGCTCCGTGAAGGCTTTCATTTCCCGAAACAGGTGTCGGATAGAAACGTCTTCGCCGGTTTTGACTAATTCGCGCCAGCCGTCATAGATACCGAGCGCCTTGCCACCGGATTTTTGGGCCTGCACAGCCGCCCATTTATCGCGAAGCAAATCTGCGAAAGCAGTGATGTCTTCCTGTACAAAGGTAAGGGTGTACTGTTCCTCGCTGAATGTCGCGTTCGCGCCGTTGACCGAATAACTCGCGGCAAAACGTTTGGATTTGGTGGTGTCCTTGTGCATGTTGAGCACCCGCATAAACAAGTGGAAATACCATTTGTCGAGCGGCATGCCGAGGAAAATAAAATGGGAAGCCTGTTCGAGTTTGTCTTTGACGTTTTTAGGCAGGCGTTTTTTGTCGAAAATGGCTTCCATATAGCCGAACAGGTCGTCGTAGGTCATAATCAGCGACTCCTTTTCCCTGATTTCGCCCAACATATTGAACAGCAGCGGCTTGGCGTTGGTCGGCTCGACATCTGCCTTTTTACAGTTTTCCGTTTTATTCAGACAATCAAACTCGAAAGGTTTGCCGGAAGCCGTAAATGCCTCGCGCAAACGGTAATCGGGCGTAAAATTGAGGATCAGGTGAAAAGGCAGCGCGGCAATTCCCTGAAACAGCGCGTCAGAATCAGGCGGCAACTGCGTTTCATAAAACTGCTTGATACTGAACCAGGTAGCAAGTTCGTCGCGCTCTTTGAGGTAGTGAAACCAGCCGTCGTCGTACACACGGATGCCGAGCGCATCACTTTTTTGGCGAAGGGTATCGGCGAGTTTTTGTTCCAGCCGAACGCCTTCGGCTTTGGAGTACACATCCGGGCCGACGCAAAGAATGCACTTGCCGGATTCGAGTTCATGTAGTAATATGTCCCAGTTGATCATAGGGCGGGGGCTTAATATGCAACGCGGACGACGCAGATGTTGCGGACGTACGCGGATTTTTGTGCCGCGAAAGATATGTTAAACCTGACACAAAAAAATCCCGAATATTCCACAGCGGGAATATTCGGGACAATGTGTACACAAGAGAATAGCAGGTCTGATGACCCGGGAATTATTGTTCCGTTTTAGGCAGTGCAGCCGCAGTTTTGCTTGCGCAGCATGCTTTCGTGCCACTGGCAGCCTGTCCGGCACATGCTTTCATTTCAGAAGCAGAGCAGGATTTTTTAGTCATAACCGCTTTGTCGGAAGCAGTAGCGGTTTTAGGCGCTACGTTTACGAATGCGTTGACTGTTTCGTCAAATTGCACGCTTACAAATTTTACATTGCCTTCCGTGTCGGCTTCTTTGCGAACATAAGAAACAGTTCCATCATCAGCCATGCGCTTTTCGATGTTGGCATCAGAAGAAGCCGCTTTGGCCATTTTGCTGGCGCAGGAAGAAGCAGATTTGGAAGCGCAGCAGGCCTGTGCATTAGCGTTGGCTAAACCCAGCGCAAAAATGAAGGCGAAGAAAAAGATTGCTTTTTTCATGAGTCAATCCGAATTGGTTGAAAAGTTAAGAAATAATTGTTGTCTTATATACTGTGGTTCACCTGATAGAGCGGATAAATTGAATAAACCCATCCTGTGCAAAACCTGGCGAATAGAAGTATAGCAGCTTCAAAAGTAAACTGAATTTTGCTGGTTTCCCCCATTTCAGTAAACCTTAACAAGTGTTTTGTTATTCCCCGACACGAAATACCACCAAACACCACACACGAAATACCACACACGAAACCCTATTTACCCGATAAAATACCGTTGTAGCGTTCGGGATCATTCAGTAGTTTGATGGCTTCCTTCACTTCCGGGTCGTTCACAAGGTTTTTACGCACTTTTCCGCGCTGAAAATAGTAGCGCCCGACGATGTCCTGTTCTATTTCGTGCAGGATGCGGTCGCGGTTTTTAAGCAGTTCCCCTTTTTTATCTGCTTTGATTTTGTTTTCCAGGCCTGCAATTTCATTGTTTAATTGCAGACTCTCGCGGGTGGCGATATCGCGGAGTTCGTTTATTTTTTTCTCCGTAGCCGTCTGATAATCAAAGTTTTTGCTTTGCACGTATTTTGCAAAACCGTCGAAATCGGTGAATTCAAAGGTTTCCACAGAGTCGATTTTAGCATTTTTCAGCGTAAAATCTGTCACAAAGTCGAAAATGATATTCTGGTCGAGCAGCGCTTTTACCACACCGGCAGCGGTATCGTGGGGCAGCAGCACGTCCGGTTTGATGCCGCCGCCGTCGAGCACGATACGGCCGTTGCGGGTTTTAAACTGGGCGCGTTCCGATTCGGGAATATCTACCGGTTCGCCGTTTTTGTAACGCACGGACTGAATACAGCGGCCCGAAGGGATGTAGTATTTGGCCGTGGTCAGTTTGATACGGGCGTTGTAACCGAGTTCCTTGGTATTTTGCACCAAACCTTTGCCGTAGCTGCGCTGACCCATGATGACCGCGCGGTCGAGATCCTGCAAAGCGCCGGAAGTAACCTCGCTGGCGGAGGCGCTGTGGCTGTCGAGCAACACGACTACCGGGATATCGCTGTCTACCGGGGCGTGTTGGGTTTTCAGGCTGATATCCCATTCCGGCACCTTGCCTTTGGTGCTGGAAACAAACTCGCCTTTGGGTACAAATACATTGACCAGGTTGATCGCTTCGTTGAGCAGGCCGCCGCCGTTGCCGCGCAGATCGAGGATGACGCCTTTGAGTTTCGGGTTTTTCCCTTGCATGCTGCGCAGCGCATTGCCCACATTTTCACCCGCATCCTGTGTAAAAGTGGTCAGGTTGATGTAGCCGACTCCTTCGGCCACGAGGCCGGAGTGCGGTACGTTCGGGACGATGACCTCGCCGCGTTCCAGGTTGATCGTCAGGTCTTTCCGTTCGCCGCTTCGGCGTATCAGCAGTTCCGATTTGGTGCCGGGATAACCCCTGAGGAAATCGAGCACCTGGCTTTCCGTTTTCCCTTTGGCATTTTGTCCGTCGATCGCGATAAAGGCGTCGCCCACTTTCAGACCTGCCTTGTGGGCGGGGCTGTTTTCATATATTTCAGTAATCACCACCCATTCGCCGATGCGCTTACCCTGTGCGCCGACTCCATTATACATGCCATCCATCTGGATGCGGTATCCCTCGATGTCTGTTTCGGAAATGTAATTGGTAAAAGGATCAAGCCCTTCGAGCATGGCGTCTAAGCCCTGACGCATGAGTTTGTTGGGGTCGAGTTCGTCCACGTACGAGTGGTTCACTTCTCGGTAGGCATTGGCAAAAATCTCCATGTTTTTGGCAATGTCGAAGTATTTGCCCTGCGCCGAAAGGACGCCGGCGAGCAAAAAGAGGATCGGGAAAATTCTGAGTTTATAAATCATTACTGTCGTTGTTATAAGCAGGTTTGAATGGTTTGACCCTCCTTCGCCTAAAAAGGCTTCGGCGGGTAAATGTTTGATGGTTTAGAGGCGTCTCTTTCGGGCTGTCGTACTGATCTTTTGTTCAAAACCACTTTGTATTCTTCGTGGTTAAACATCACTTCGATAAAAAATTCCTCAACGTTTCCAGCAGTTCATTCGGCTTGTCGGCATGTACCCAATGTCCCGCTCCTTCCATCGTTACGAGCCCGGCTTGGGGAAACAGGGAATGTATCAACGGAATATCGACGTCTTTGATATAATCGGAGCGGCTTCCGCGGATAAAAAGTGCGGGTTTGTCGTACACATCCCCATCGACAGCCGCCAGAATATCGCTGTAATGTTTCCAAAGCACCGGCAGGTTCATTTTCCAGGCAAAGCGGTCGTCCTCTTCCCGCGTAATATTTTTTAATAAAAACTGCCGGGTACCCACATCGGAAATTCTATCGGTAAGGTAAGACTCGATCTGCTTTCGGGTAGCCATTTTCGACAAATCCATATCCAGCAGGGCGCGAAAAATAGATGAATGGTTGTCTTCGGCTTTTCCAGGTTCGATATCGACGATGACTAAGCGCTCTACCATCTCCGGGTGGCTGAGCGCCAGTTGCATGGCCACTTTGCCGCCCATACTGTGGCCGATCACCGCTGCGGAAAACATCCAGTGGTTTTCCATAAAAGAACGGACATCTTCCGCCATCTCTGCATACGTATGCGTATCTACATGCGGCGAACGCCCGTGGTTGCGCAGGTCGGGCGTGACGACCAGGTGATGATCAGACAGGCCTTTGGCAATTGTTTGCCAATTGTCGGAGAACCCAAAAAGTCCGTGTAAAATAAGTACCGGACTACCTTGTCCAAATTCGCGGGAATACAGTTCCATTGCTTCTAAGTAGTTATCCGTTATTAGTTATTGGTTATCAGTGTTGATAATCAAGCATTTACAGAGAATTTAATCAAAACTAATTTTGCCCATCTACTTAGATTTAAAATACGATCTCGTTCAAAACCACTTTTTGTTGACTATGCCATTAACATCTTTCATTTCCGTATGTTTGCCTCGTGGCAATTTTATACTCAACGCAAAGTGGTCTTGAACAAAAGATCAGTAAGATAGCCCGAAAGCGAAGCCTCCAAACCATCAAACATTTACCCGCCGAAGCCTTTTTAGGCGAAGGAGGGTCAAACCACTCAAACCTGAATATAACATTCCATAGTACAAGGCATTTGCCAGACATTTCTTTCTGAGGAAATATCAACCGGCAAAACAAATATTTTAAAAATATCAGACAAAATGTTTTTTATTACAAACACTTTGTTTATTTTTGTCCCTGTTTTCAACCATATATTACTTAAACAGCACCCACAACCATGGCAGACGAAAAAGAAAGTAAATTAAAAACCCTGCAATCTACCATAGACCGCCTCGACAAAACTTATGGCAAAGGTACCATTATGCGCCTTGGCGACAAGCAGGCCATTGAAGTAGAGGTTATTCCTACCGGTTCACTCGGTCTGGACATCGCTTTGGGGTGCTACGGCCTTCCCAAAGGACGTATTATTGAAATCTACGGGCCGGAATCGTCCGGTAAAACGACCCTTGCCATTCACGCCGTGGCGGAATGCCAGAAAAAGGGCGGCATTGCAGCCATCATCGATGCGGAACACGCCTTCGACCGCTTTTACGCCGAAGCGTTGGGCGTCGATGTGAACAACCTCCTGATCAGCCAGCCCGACAACGGCGAGCAGGCGCTCGAAATCGCCGAAAACCTGATCCGTTCGGGCGCAGTAGACATTCTGGTGATCGACTCGGTCGCAGCATTGGTGCCCCGCGCTGAGATCGAAGGTGAAATGGGCGACTCGAAAATGGGTTTACAAGCCCGTCTGATGAGCCAGGCCATGCGTAAAATGACAGCCAATATCGGCAGAACCGGTTGCTGTTGTATTTTCATCAACCAGTTGCGCGAAAAAATCGGCGTCATGTTCGGCAATCCCGAAACGACTACCGGCGGTAATGCGCTCAAGTTTTATGCTTCTGTTCGCCTCGATATTCGCAAAAGCGGCGCCGCTATCAAAGATAAAGACGGCAACCTCGTGGGTAACCAGGTAAAAGTAAAAGTGGCGAAAAACAAACTGGCGCCTCCGTTCAGAACGGCCTCTTTCGATATTATTTTTGGAGAAGGCATTTCCAAAACAGGTGAAATCATCGACCTCGGTTCTGAAATGGACATCATACAGAAAAGCGGCGCCTGGTACAGCTACAACGGCGCTAAAATTGCCCAGGGCCGCGACGCTGCCAAAAATTTCCTCCAGGACAACCCGGAAGTGGCGCTGGAAATTGAACAAAAAATCAAGGAAAAGATCAGTTCGGGCAGTTTGAAATCTCCACTTGCCGCCGTGAAAGTGGCAGTAAGCGATGATGGTGAAGAGGATGATTTTTAAGTATTGATGCGAATAATGGGTTACGTTGAATCCAAATCGCGGTTATGGCCTCACCCCCCGGCCAACAGAGAGGGGGAGCGAGTACCCTTAGCATTCCCTGATAAGAATGCCAGGGGTGAAGTCACCTCCTCTCTGTTGGAGAGGGGGCCGGGGGGTGAGGCCATAAAGACCAGCTGACATCACATCAAGTCTCTTTTAATCCTGGTTTCCTGTACGCAGATAGTCATTTTAAATTTTGCCTCATTGGCACAATTTTGACCTGTCCCGAATTTTTCTCATGGAGGAAAATTCGGGATTTTTATTTTGGACACAACGCTTTTGGTACCCGGTCTATTGGTATCTGAAAACCCATGCCACCACTAAAACTAAAAAACCAGGAGATATCCTCTTTCTCTTTCTTTGAGTTATCTTCGCTCCTCAAACCACTTCAAAACACGCATGAAATCCCCTCTTTGGAAAATAACCCCAGTGGATGAATCCCTCGTTCAGCATTTGCAGGATGCCTTGCAGATCGACCGGATTTTTTGCACCCTGCTGGTACAGCGCGGCATTACCACCCTCGAAGCAGCGCAGCATTTTTTCCGGCCCAGATGGGAAGATCTACACGATCCTTTCCTGATGCGGGACATGGATCGCGCGGTAGGAAGGCTCGATCAGGCCCTGAAAAGCGGCGAACGCATTCTGCTGTACGGCGATTACGACGTAGACGGCACCACCAGTGTCGCCTTGATGTATAGTTTCCTTTCCAGGTTCTACCAAAATTTAGATTACTACCTGCCCGACCGCGACAAGGAAGGGTACGGTGTCAGTCTGGCCGGTGTGGAATACGCCCGGGAGCAGGGTTGCGCACTCGTTATTGCGATGGATTGCGGGATCAAAGCCCACGACGCCGTTAACTTAGCCAAATCGTACGGGATCGATTTTATTATCTGCGACCACCACCTGCCGGAAGGCGGCTTGCCGGATGCGGTTGCTAACCTCGATCCCAAACGCTCCGATTGCCTGTACCCTTACAAATATCTCAGCGGCTGCGGCATTTCCTTCAAATTCGCCCAGGCGCTGGCGATGTACAATAATACGCCGGCGGAAGAACTGCTGGAACTGCTCGATCTGGTGGCCGTCAGTATCGCCTGTGACATTGTCCCCATGACCGGCGAAAACCGGATACTTGCGCAGCTCGGTTTGCATCGCCTCAATACGACGCCCAGCATTGGACTTTGGGCGCTGATGCAACGCACCAACCGCCCGATACCGCTGAATGTGAACGACCTGGTTTTTGCCGTCGGGCCGCTCATCAATGCGGCAGGCCGTTTAGGCGACGCCCGCGAGGCAGTCCGCCTGATGTTGTCCGCCGACCGGCACAGCGCGCTGGATGCTGCGGGCAAATTGGTACACCGCAACCGCGAGCGCCGGGAAGTCGATTTTATGATGGCCGGCGAGGCGAGCGAGCGCGTTTTGTCCCAACCGGACATGGAAGAGAACAAAAGTATCGTGCTGTTCAGCCCCGATTGGCATAAGGGAATTATCGGTATCGCCGCCAGCAGGATGGCGGAGCGTTTTCACCGGCCTGCGGTCATCCTCACACAAAGCAACGGTCGGGCGGTCGGCTCGGCGCGCTCCGTGCCGGGTTTCGATCTGTACGCCGCGCTGCAGGATTGTGAAGACCTGTTTTATTCCTACGGCGGTCATGCCCATGCGGCGGGGATGCAGATGCCGATAGAAAACATAGATGCTTTTGTAGCAAGATTCGAGCAGATCGTTCGGCAGCAGATCAGCGACATTGCTGAAAATCCTGTCCTGGAAATTTGCAGCGCCTTGCAGTTGGAGGACATCACACCGGCCTTTTGGCGTATGCTCAAACGCTTCGAACCGTTTGGTCCGCACAACCGGAATCCGTTGTTTTATGCCGAACAGGTAGAGGACACCGGCTCCAGCCGTCTGCTCGACAACAACCATGTCCGCCTCTCGCTGCGGAGTGTGGGCGGCAAGGCCGTTTTCAGCGGAATCGCCTTCGGATTGGGCGAATTATTTCAGTCCCTGAAAGAGCGGCCCTTCGATATTGCTTTCAATCTCCGCGAGGAGTACTGGCGGGGCGAAAGGGGCATTTCTTTGCAGGTGAAGGATATACGGGCAAAAAAATGATTACAATCGTTTTTAGAGCAAAAAGCATAATTATATAGCACATTGTCTCTTGTCAAAATAATAATTTGCAAAAGCACCTATTTGCCTTCTCGAATCTTTTGATTCCCGATTATGTTAATTGATGCAAAATACGCCCCAGATTGTGATTTTTTGTAAAAAAATGCTACATTTGCAACACAATAAGCACATTTGCTAACCATAAATGCTGCTCAAGCACTTCTTCAACCCTATTTTTTTGGAATGCCGGCCCTGTTTAACAAATGAAGATGTCGCCCTCATTTTAATGTACGACCCCAATAATATTTTGTTTGTCGTACAAACCAAAACAGCGGCCCTAACCGCGATCGAACCTGATTTTTTTGCTGGTCATCTTTTCCCGTCGGCCCGAATGTCGCTGCATTCGTGACGACGCCCGGTTTTTGAGGCTAAAAAGTTTCACCTACCGGGCGATGGATTACCGGCTGTTCATTTTGTAAGCGTTCACTTTCATTCTTCACTCAACATACAAAATTTAAGATGTCCCTCACTCGTTTCAACGCACTCCAGACATTGGAGACCCGTGTAGAGCCGTTCCCGATGGAGCTTGGCGAAGGCCCCGCAGAAAAAATTGCTTCCTATTTTGGAGAAAACGTCTTCAATGACGAGGCCATGAAAAAATACTTGCCAGAGAACGCCTATCTGAGTGTCAAAGCCGCCATTCAAAGCGGCCAGAAACTGACACGTGAGGTAGCGGATGATGTGGCAATTGGTATGAAAAAATGGTCGGAAGAAAAAGGATGCACCCACTTTGCGCACTGGTTCCAGCCGCTCACCGGCAAAACTGCCGAAAAACACGACTCTTTTTTCAACCTGACCCACGACGGCCAGGTGATTGAAGAATTTTTAGGTTCCGCTTTGGTTCAACAGGAACCCGACGGCTCGTCCTTCCCCTCCGGGGGTATGCGCAGCACTTTTGAAGCGCGCGGCTACACCGTTTGGGATCCGAGCAGCCCTGCCTTTATTATGGAGGTGGGCGACGGCAAAACCCTCTGTATCCCGACGATCTTTGTAACCTACGGCGGCGAAGCCCAGGATTACAAACTGCCCTTGTTGCGCTCGCAGGCATTTCTGGACAAGTCTGCGGTGCCCGTGGCGCAGTTGTTTGACTCGAATATCAACAAAATCACAGCCACGCTGGGCTGGGAACAGGAGTACTTCGTGGTCGACGACGCCTTGTTCAGCGCCCGCCCCGACCTTGTGATGACGGGCCGTACCTTGCTCGGACGCCCCGCCGCCAAACACCAGCAACTGGAAGACCACTATTTTGGTTCTATCCCGGAACGCGTGTACGCTTTTATGCGCGACCTCGAAACAGAAAGCCACAAACTCGGCATTCCGGTGCGTACCCGCCACAATGAAGTGGCGCCTGCTCAATATGAAGTGGCGCCTGTTTTTGAAGAAATCAACGTGGCAGTCGACCACAACCAGCTGCTGATGGACCTGATGGATCGTGTAGCCCGCCGCCACAAACTGCGCGTATTGCTGCACGAAAAACCATTCGCAGGCATCAACGGCTCCGGCAAACACAACAACTGGAGCATGGGTACCAATACCGGTGTGAACCTGCTTTCTCCCGGCAAAAACCCGAGCACCAACCTCCGTTTCCTGACGTTTTTTGTCAACACTATTGCTGCGGTGTATAAATATGCCGACATCCTGCGCTCCACGATCGCGCATGCCGGCAATGACCACCGCCTGGGCGCCAACGAAGCGCCGCCGGCGATCATCTCCGTATTTATCGGGGAAGCCATGACAAAACTGCTCGATCAAATCGCGAGAGACCGGAATTCGGACGGACAGGAAGTGAAACGCGCTATCGACCTGATCTCGAAATTGCCGAACCTGGAACTCGACAACACCGACCGGAACCGGACTTCTCCTTTTGCCTTCACCGGCAATAAATTTGAAATCCGAGCCGTGGGCAGCAGCCAGAACTGCGCAGGCCCTATGGCCGCCATGAATGCCATGATGGGTCTCCAGCTGGTGGAATTTAAAACGGAAGTAGATAAACTGACCGCTAAAGGCGTCAAACAGGATGAAGCCATTCTGACCGTGTTGAAAAGCCTGATCCGCAAATCCAAAGCCATTTGTTTTGAAGGAAACAACTACTCCGACGAGTGGAAAGCGGAAGCGGCCAAACGCGGCCTAAATAATTTCGCGACCACGCCGGAAGCGCTGGATGTGCTGACCACCAAACAGGGCCTTGATTTGTACGGCAAGTCGGGTGTTATGAGCAAAGTAGAACTGGATGCCTACCACAATGTGCAACTACACTCGTATTGCACCAAACTGAGCATCGAAGCCAAAGCCCTGGAAGAAATTGTGAATTCCATGGTGTTACCTGCCGCTATCAAGCACCTGACCGCATTGGCGACCAATATTGCCGCCATGAAAGCCATCGGTATGGATGACTCGATTGGCTATCAGAAAGATGCCCTGAAACGGGTGGTACGCAATATCAGCGAGATCAAGGAAGCTTTGGAAAAACTGCACAAAGCGCTGGAAAAAACGCACGAAGCGGAAAACATCCGCGAAGAAGCGGATATTCTGTGCCACAAAGCGCGGCCGCAAATGGATAAAATCCGCGAAGCGGTGGACGACCTGGAAACACTCGTAGACGATCAGTACTGGCCGCTGGTGAAATACCACGAACTACTGTTTGTGAGGTAAGTTTTTTGGATAAATAATTTATGTTCAATGGGATAACCCCGGGCTTTTCAGGTTGTGAAAAGTTCGGGGTTTTTGTTGTAACGCGGATTGCGCGGATCAGGCGGATTTACGCGCTTTACGTGGCAGCAGGTCGGAGACACTGCTGCGGCCCTGCGCTTGGGTTTTAGTGAAAATGGAGTGAATACCTGCAGCGGCTCAAACACCTGCCAAGCCGAAAAAAGAGAAAGTCCTTCCAAAACTGAAGGAACTACATGCTGAGGCAAAATTAAAAGCTGGAAGGTAATGCTACAGAAATTGAAGTGGCTGTGGCAGCCGTTAAAACGGCGCAGATATAAGGGATGAGGAAACAGTTGGTTTTCGACCTTGTTGGCAGAGGTCGCTGGAGACAGAAGAATATCTAAAATTTTGAGAATCAATTAAACATTTTCAGGAAGTTAGCGTTATATTTGCTCTTATTATGTAAAATCAAACCTAATTTCCCATGTTAATTGAGTTCGCAGTCACCAATTTTCGCTCCATCAAGGAACGCCAGGTGCTTTCAATGTTGCCTTCTGACCGGGTTAAAATAGAAAAACGGAAGAATGAACTATTCCCTATTACCGGTTATAAAAATCTGAAGGTGCAGACCTTAGCAGGCATTTGGGGAAAGAACAGTTCTGGGAAATCCAATCTCATTAGAGCATTTAAGGCAATGGAGTGGCTTGTCTTGAGGTCACACAAGTTTACTCACGGTGACTCTCTGCACGCCAATGAATATTTTGTCTTTGATGTTCAGTATCAATCCCAACCTACTCTATTCGAAATTGACTTTATTGGCAAAGACCAAAAAAGATATTTGTATTTAATAGAGTTTAATAAAAATGAAATTTTGCGGGAAGAGTTGTTTTATTATACCGTCAGCGGGACAGAAAAAACAACCAAACGCAAACTGTTTGTCCGGCACTCAGGCGAACCTATTTCTTATGGTGATGACTTCAAAGGATTTCGAAAAGTTGTCGAAGAACGTACCCTGCCCAATGTTTTATTTTTATCTAAATCGGTTCAAGAAAACAGCACGTTCTTAAACGCTGTCTTTGATTTTTTCAAAAAGGGCTTTGCCGTTAGTGATTTCTCCGAAGAACAAATTGATTTTCAATCTCGCTATTTTGCAAAAATAACCGGAGAAAATGACAGCACAGATATGGAGATGCTCAATAATGCATTAAGGAGTATTGACACCGGCATTTTACACTTAACCATGAACAAATCTGAAAAGCTTCCCAAAAATGTAATTATCGAATCCGATGAAGAGTTGAATGAAGATCAGCGTAGGAGTCGTGAGATTTTAATGGATACTTTAAAAACTGAAATTATGGCGGTTCACAGGTTGTTCGACGGTGGTAATGAAATAGGAGTCCAAAGCATTGCACTTCAAGAAGAATCCGAGGGTACACGAAAGTTTATCGCTGTTTTTTCGGCTTTAATGCAGAATATCAAAAAAGGCAATCTTTTCGTGGTTGATGAGTTCGACAAAAGTTTTCACCATCTCTTGACCAAAATGCTGATTTTGTTACTTGCCAACCCAAAAATCAATGTGAACGGTGCGCAATTAATCATTACGACACACGATACCGACCTAATGGATGTTCTGGATAATGACCAGATTAATTTATTGCAAAAGGATTATTTTGGTGCAACTGAGATTTATACAGTTTCTGACATACGTGGTTTACGAGGTGATGTATCAATTGCCAAGCGTTATTTGCGTGGGGAATTAGAAGCCATTCCTACCATAAACCTCGCATCCATTAACCGAAGCCTTGAAGTGTACTACAATGAAAATTAAAAGAAAGGACAAGACTATAAAACCTAGATACCAACAATTGGAAGAAGATTTGGAAGAAAATGGCGACTTCGGAGGATTGAGCAAAAGATTGCTTTTATTGGTAGAAGGTGAAACAGAGGAAGCGTATTTTGAAAAACTAAAGCAAAATCCTTGGGTAACCAATAGATTGGCAGGCGTAAAGATAGAGCGACTGCTGGATTTAAAAATTGCATTTGAAAGGGCAAATGGGGAGGATGCTAAAGCAAACCAAATTTGGTTGGTCTGTGATAATGATAAACGGAACGCCTTTGTATTGGAACAAAATGGGCAGCCATTTTTCAAGCAACTTTCTGACATTCATCTGCCTTTTGGTATTCGTTCCCGTTTGCAAGTCGCCTATGACTCCAATAAACATAACTATTTCTTTTCAATTCACGACTATTTGCAATGGCTATGCCAGGCAATTAGCATTGAGGATGTTGTGGAATATTGGGACAGAATTCAATATTTCACTCCCGAGAAAAAACGAGAGTTTGAAAAATTCTTTAAACCTGATGAAGAGTCTGGTATACAACTCAATCTGGCATATTCCTGCCTTGCCTTTGAATTCTGGCTGATATTACATTTTGAGCGGATTAACACGCCTTTTTTGTGGGTAGATAAGGGGAAACCCAAAGCGATTGATGTGGCGGCCTATCTTTGCACTATAAAACCGGGTTATGAAAAAGGTTATTTTGACCAACAGACAAAGAAGGAAAAGCCTTGCCATGCCTACAATTGTCTTTATCAGAATAAAAATAAATACCCACAGACAAAAGATGATGAATGGCAGGTTTTGATGCGCATTTTTACTGCTATTCAGAACGCTGAATGGCTTCGGTTACAGATGCAATCGACGCTTGAAAGGCAGTCGGGGAAATGGTGGGAAGTCAATCCGTATATTAAAGGTATGGATGACTTGATGAAAGAATTGCTTAACATAAAGCCTCTTGGTCAGTCCATCGAGTATTTCGGATTAAGTGTGCAGTTCAGTTTTGACATCAAAAAATCTCTGTTGATATTTCGAGCAGTGACTAATGACGAAAAGAGATTTGTTGTTGGCATTGCTCAAGAATCTTGCTTTGAAATAAAGAATGGATCTGGCCAAACGTTTTTACCGCTCTTTTCTAAAAACACCTACCTTCCAAATGATAATACTCCTATCAATTTACAATATGATTTTTCTCAATCATCAGACGATCAATTGGTTTTAATATTCAATGATCCAAGGAGCAGTGGTAAGAGCAACCAATTGTTTGTTTTTCTAACATAATAGCCAATGTATTTTTCTTGTAAAAAAACTCGCGTGGTGTTCCATTTGATTTCCATCACCCCTTAAAATCAATTTTCCGGTGTGATCCGTCGCAATAAGGTTTGTTCCCGGAAGCGCCGCAGCGGCAAAAAGCCGTTACCTTATTCTTGACCGTTTCATTGCTTTCCGAATCTTTCACTTTGATGTTGCCATAGACCATCAGAGGCCCGTTGTGTGTGACCTCCACGATCGTTTCCACCTCGACCGTTTCGGGTTGCGCTTCCGCTTCGCTGTTGCGAAACCAGCTCAGCGCCCCGGAAGGGCATTTTTCCACCTGCGCTATAACGGCCTTGCTGTCAGCTCCTTTCATATCAATCCAGGGACGTTTTTTGGGGTTGAATACATCGATCATGCCGCCCCAGCACAGCGTGGAGTGGATGCAGGCATCGGGTTTCCAGACAATAGTTATTTCGCCGTTGGTGTATTGTTTTTCCATATTCGTGAGTGGTGAATCGTGAGTCAACAGCCGTGAGACGTGAGTGGTGAATCGTGAGTCGTGAGTGTTTATGGTTTATAGAGTGGCAACAAATAGACTATGCGTACACCGTAGAGCACACCGTGACACACACCGTAGAGCGCACCGGATAAGGGTTGTTTACTGGCAGATGTATACGCGATGGAGGCCAAAAGAGCAGCCATTTGAATATTTTTTTATACTGGTGTCGTCAAGACTAACCCATTATTCGTATAAACCATAAACGAAAAAAACCGCTCCAATTTCTAAAAAATATCCCCCATTGCAAAATCCGGCTTCCGTTCCGTCCAGCGGCCGCGCGTAAAATCCGGGAAAGCCTGCGGGCTGCTTCCCGTAGCAATACTGGCTTCTGAAAGTGGCGTGATAGCCAGCCAGGTCGCCGCATCGTACACATCTATTTGTGGAGCAATATTCTGTTTGGCGCATTCGATAAAATGGTGGAATACAAAAAAGTCCATGCCGCCATGTCCGGCGGTTTTAGCATCGGCGCCGTATTTTTTCCACAATGGATGGTCGTAACGGTCCAGCCAGGTTTGTGCTTCCTCCCAGTTGTGCGCAGGTGTTTTTCCTTCGAGCAGCAGACTTTTGTTCACATCCATCCAGATACCTTTGGTGCCCTGCACCCGGAATCCCAGTGAATAAGGCCGTGGCAATCCGGTGTCGTGCGAGAGCAGCATGGTTTCGCCATTGGAGGTTTTGAGGATGGTCGTGACGATATCGCCCAGGTTGAAACCAACTTTGGCATTGGGGTGATCAGGGCCGCCTTTTGGGTGTTCGACGATGTAATTGTGCAAACCACGGGCTTTTGTAGCAGTAGAAGTCAGGTATAAAAAACGGTTGCCGCGGTTGATATTGGCCATCATGGCCGCCGGGCCGATGCCGTGCGTCGGGTACAAATCGCCATTTCGGTGAATAGCGTGTTTCGTACGCCAGCGGGCTTCGGAAAAAGCCTTCGGGCCGAATTCGACGCCTGAATTATAAGCCGTTTGACCGTCGTTGAACTTGACGCCGCGCAGGTCGTGCTGGTATCCGCCTTCCAGGTGCATGAGTTCGCCAAAAAGCCCTTCGCGCACCATTTGCAGCACCGCCATCACATCGCGGCGGTAGCAGACATTTTCCATAAACATCAGCTGCGAGCCGGTGGATTCATGGGTGTTGACGAGTTGCCAGCATTCGTCGAGGGAAAAGCCGCCGCCAACTTCACTACCGACATATTTTCCGGCCTGCATGGCCGCAACGCATTGTTCGGTATGCCATTCCCAGGGCGAAGCGATCACCACCGCATCTATGTTTTTGTCTTCCAGCAGTTTGAGGTAGTCGCGGTCGCCATTGCCGTACACATCCGGCTTTTTGCGCCCTTTATCGGCGATCATTTTCAGCGTGTCCGCAACCATGCGCGGATCAGGGTCGGCGATGGCTATGATTTCACAATCGTCGCGCAGCAACGCCAGTTCAACGTGGTTTTGTCCGCGCAATCCGGTTCCAATGAAACCGAGATTGAGTTTCGTTTTGGGTTTTTCCGACAATATTCCAGGCGCATCAACGGTTTGTTTACCGGTGTTTTCCGACGACAGGATGCCGGGTGCTGCCAAAGCGGCGCCTGCAAGGGCGGTTTTTTGAAGGAAGGAACGGCGGTCGAGTTGGTTCGGCATGTTAGTTATCCGTTATTAGTTATTGGTTATCAGTACGCCGCAACTTCCCGAAAGTTTAAAACACCCCTTTCGCTTAAATTTTTGCGTTTAGTTCATTGACATACTAGATATTCATTGATCATGTTTTGATATAAA
>JAYSZC010001113.1:0-2442 GCA_043738235.1 Lewinellaceae bacterium
ATGAGCATACCCATGTTGGCGCCTTCGGGCAGGGGAATGCCTTTCCACTCCATTTGTTCCCATTCGGCGAGTGTGTTGGAGGCATCCACCACCATTTTGCAGCGACTATACCGACGGGTCATATAATTTTCCAGAATCCGCTCCATATTGTCATCCGTTTGCAGGAGTTCGGCCAGCACGACCGCGTCTTCGATGGCCAATGCTGCCCCCGAACCCAACTGGGGAATGGTGGCATGTGCCGCATCGCCGATCATCACAACCCGTTTTTTATACCAGGGGGCGGGCAGCACCAGCGTTTCAAGCGGACGGTAAATCACTTTTTGAGGATCGGTAATTTCTTCCACAATGTCCTGCACCATTTTTGCCGGGAATTCCCGCAGGTATGCCTGCAAACGCGGTACGAGTTCCACTTCCGGAATAAAAGGATTGTCGTCGCCTTCTGCGGTGACCACAAACATATACATCGTCTCGGCGGTCATCGGGATCAGGCCCAGTTTTGCTCTTTTACCAAAGAACATATAACCCGTATCCAGATCGGGATGACGCCGGAAAGCATAGCGCCACACAGACGAGCCGACATATTGGGGTTTGTAATCTCCAAAAACAAGGCTGCGGACTTTGGACAGAATGCCATCTGCCCCCACAACTAAATCGTACGATCCTTCGGAGCCATCGGCAAATGTGATACGCGCCCCGGAGTCCTCGTTTTCTATTGCACTGACCGTTAAACCCATACGAAGCTGAACGCCATTGTCGACGGCCGCTTCATACAGAACGTCGTGCAGAATTTTCCGGGAAATGCCATTGTGGCTCGGGAAACGACCGATTGGCGGCGTTCCTGCCTCGCCAAACTGAACGCCGTGCGGAGCGCACATCTTCACCTTGCCGTAGGGCGAACCGCGGCGCATGGCTTCATCCGCCACGCCGACGGCATCCAGGGCGCGCAGTGCATTGGCTTGCTGGATGATACCTACGCCATACACGTTGTAGGCGGGTTGCAATTCGACAATCTCGGCTTCCATTCCCGCACGACGCAGAGCGATACCCAAAGTAAGGCCGCCAATGCCACCGCCAACGATAAGAACTTTATGTATCGAAGACATTTTTTTTGAAATGATGAATGATGAACGATAAATGATGAATTTTTTGAAATGATGAATGATGAACGATGAATGATGAATTTTTTGAAATGATGAATCTACCACTTGCACCCATCTTCTAAAATTCATCATTTATCGTTCATCATTCATCATTAAACACTCATCATTATTTTTGCGAGCCAATCCAGCATTGGAAAGGCTTTGGTGAAATTGTCGACATGGCAGTGTGCTGAACCCGTACTTTCTTTCGGAACAATGTTCAGGTGCTTTTCGCAGGTCAGCGCATCGTATACCTGGTACGCATTTTCGACAAAATTCTGCCGGTCGTCTTCGCCGTGTGAAATATAAGTAGGCATGGAAATTTTGTCCGCCACCCCTTCCAGGGTGAAATTTTTCAACTTTTCCAAAGCGTCATCCATATTGTCGGCGCCAACGATATGCATCATAATAGGCGCCAGCGGGTGGTTTCTGGGCCGGTTTTTCCAGATGTCGTAGTAACTCCATACGGCGCCCCAAATCGCGCAGGCACGGAACCGGGGTTCAAAAGCGGCGCTGCGCGCAGCCATGTAGCCGCCCATCGAAACGGCCATGATGCCGATGCGCTTTGGATCGACCGGGAGGTTTTCCACCGCCCAGTCGAAGGCAACGGTGGCGGCTACTTCATAATCGTAGCGGGTGTGCAGGTGGTTGAGGCGGAGCGCTCCGCCTTGTCCGGGACCGTCGAGCACCAGCACGGAAATACCGCGTTCGTTGAGCAAACAGCCGGGACCGTACCACATTTCTTCCGCACAACTATCGAGGCCCCCGAACATGATGACGAGCGGGCTGCCTTCCGGCAAGTCTTTTTTGGCTTTGAACAAATATCCGGGCATGTGCGTACCTTCAAAAGGCACCTGCACGATTTGCGGCGGATTTTCCCAATACGGGATGCTTTTTTGAAAGGCTGTAACGGATTTTATATAAGCCGGCAATTTGCGCTCGTCGCCCAATTGCAGAAAAAACTCCGCCGTACGCAGGTAATTGGATGCCCGCAGGTAGGCGGCTTTTGCCGTCACGGTACGATCTTCGGCCAGCGCTGTTTCCGCTTCTTCATAGGCGCGATCACCCTGTTCCGCCCAGGCTGTGTAAAAAGAGGAGCGGTCGCCGGTTTGTATTTTGGATGCCGCCTCCAGGCATTCGTTGAACTCCCCGCCGCCGTAGTGACTTTGTGTAAGAATACGAATGAGCTGGTAGGAGAACATGTAATGGTCAGGAAAGTAGTGCCACATATTTTTAAAGGGATGAGGAGTGAGGGATGAGGAGTGAGGAGTGAGGGATGAGGAGTGAGGGATGAGGAGTGAGG
>JAYSZC010001114.1:0-6055 GCA_043738235.1 Lewinellaceae bacterium
GGGCCATTTTTTTTCTTTGGCCATGGGTGCGATTTTGCCGAATCGTTCGGGAAAATCCAATGAAATAGCCAACAGGTTAAAATCTGCCTGTTGTTTCCAGTCCTCATAATTTTTCGTGTATGCAGCCAACTCCGACATACAGGGCACACAAGTCGTGAGCCAGAACGCCAGTACCGTGGGCTTACCGGTGGAAAGTACTTTCCGGGAGTCCAGTTCGCTGCTGTCCGGTTTCGTAAGTGTTACCTGAAACGGGAAAGGCGCAGTCGGTTGAGCCTGCTCCTGGGCATTAACTTGGGCAAAAAAGAGTCCAGTGAGGACAAAAATGGCGGAAAATCGTAGCATTTTTAAAAATTTACGGCAAAGAAACGGGATATTGTGCCATAATTGACAGATTGGGCGTGACGCAAAAATTGTTTAACGTCCTATTAACTGTTTAGAAAGAAAATGAAATAAGGTTATCTATGTTCGTTGCTTTTTCGTCTCTTTGCGAACGATAACTTTGTTTTTTGCTTCTAAAAATCTCCTCTAGTGGCGCAGGCCGTTACCAAGAAAATAGTTGATTACACGGACAGTGAACTGATTGCCCGCTACTTACGCGATCAAAACACGATGTATTTTACTGTACTGTATCGCCGGTACGCTGGAAAGGTATTTGCTAAATGTATTTCGATGCTGGCCGACGAAGGGCAGGCACGCGATGCGACACAGGATATTTTTATCAAAGTACTGCTCAATCTGGCTAAGTTTACCGAACAATCTTCTTTTTCTACCTGGGTTTATTCTATCACGTACAACTACTGTATAGATATGATTCGGAAAAAGAAAAAAATGCCGCTTCTTTTTACCGAAGATGTGGGCCAGGTAAGCCGCGAGACCGACCCGGAAATACCGGACAGTGTGTTGCTGGAAATGAAACAGGAACGCCTCGAAAAAGTGATTGGCCGCCTGCCGCCGGGTGATAAAGCCATTTTGATGATGAAGTATATCGATGATATGCAGATCAGGGAAATCGGCGATGTACTGGGCAAAACCGAAAGCGCCGTTAAGATGCAGATCATGCGGGCCAAACAGCGTTCACAGGTTATTTATGATGAACTTTATAGCAACGACCCTATAGAGAACACCTAATATTCTAAGTAGGCATGCAGAATTAGTTTATACTAAATCTTCTGTAACTCATTGATTTACATTGCTTTTTGCCCTTTGCTATTTTTGCCCTTTTACTTATAATCCATTAATCCATGCATCCCATGCAGACATATCCTTAAAATGATCTGTTCATCCTTACCGTTCCCCTTCGGTATTTAATTCATCTTGTTATGAAAAATAATTTTCAACAATGGCAATCCGATTTTGAAAGTATCCCCCCGGAAATTGAAGACCGGGTGCTGCAGCAGGCCCGGACTTTTGCAGCATTTGGGAAAGTAGTGGAAGTGTTTGTGCCCAATGCGTTGGGTGCGGTTGCTTTGATGATCGGGGGAGAAGCCCCGACGCGGCCCGTAGCGCATGGCCCGGCAGAGCACCTCGACGAGGATTTGCCCGTATGGCGTATCCCGCCGGCGCGCAAACGTTAAGCCATTATTCAACTGCTTAAGTAGGTGTGCAAAATTAACTAATGCGAAATCTTCTGTAACTCATTGTCTTACATTGCATTTTGCCCTTTGCAATTTTGCTCTTTTACTTACTCTTACGAAAACAATCTTCCTTACCATATTATGGGCTTTTTAGACGAACTGAAAAAAGGGGTTTTAAACGACTTGGTTCAGCGCTTTTCGGCAGCAATACCGAAAATAGTGCTGGCGCTTTTTATTCTGCTGATCGGGCGATTGATCGCATTAGCAGCCCGTAAAATTACCAGGCGGGTATTGTCCGGCCTCCATATCGACCGGTTGGCAGAGCAGCTCAATGACATCGACATCGTGCAGCGCTCCGGTATGCGGATCGAAATATCCGTTGTGCTGTCGCAGATGGTCTATTATGTGCTGATGCTGGGTTTTGTCATTTTTGCTACGGACATGCTCGGCATCCCGGCTATCACCGATATGGTGCGCGACCTGGTCGATTATCTGCCATCGCTCTTTTCGGCTTTCGTACTCTTCCTGTTGGGGCTTTTCCTGGCGGATATGATTCGAAATATTACACAGACGGCGCTCAAGTCGATGGGCATCGCTTCTGCCAAAATGATCGCTACTGCCATTTTTTATTTTCTGTTCATTACGGTGGCCGTGAGTGCGCTCGCACAGGCAAAAATAGCAACCGGTTTCATTGCTTCCAACCTAACCATCATTATTGGCGCGGGGGCGCTGGCTTTTGCATTTGGCTATGGATTTGCTTCCAAAGACCTGGTTTCCAATTACTTAGCGGGTTATTACAACAAAAATAAAATACAGATTGGCGATGATGTACGCATTATCGGCGTACGCGGCAAGGTGGTGGTGATAGATGCTACTTCCATGATTTTACAAACGCCCGAACGCGCCATTATTATCCCTTTAAATAAACTCACCACCGAAAAAGTGGAAGTGTTTTACCCGGATAGCCAGGAGGAAGACCTGCTCGAACCGGGAGGATAGAAAAAAGGCAAAGGGCAAAAAGCAAAGGGCAATATGGAATTCAGTGGAATACCTGGATTTTTATTTTGCCTTTTGCCTTTTGCCCTTTGCCTTTTGTAATTTGTAATTTGCCCTTTTTCTTACATTTCTTAACTACCAACTTATATGCCATGAAGATTGTCATCTACCCGCTCTTTTTATTACTCTGTATCCATGTTAGTCTCTTTGCACAGGGAGGTGATGATCGTCTCAAAGAGATCAGTGCAATGGCCAAAAAGGACAGCCTTGGCTGGACGCGAGGCGGCGGTATCGGTTTCGACCTGGCCGGCATGGGCCTCGTGAATCCAAAAGTCGGCGCCGGGGGAAGCCGTATCGGACTGGGTGGCCTCGGTACTTTTTTTGCGAACCACAAAGCGGAAAAATCGTACTGGAACAATGGATTTTCCCTGCAACTTTCGGCTCAGCGTCTGGGCAAATCCAACCCGAACCAGAAAACAGGTTTTCAGAAAAATCTGGACGTTCTGCGGCTTACTTCGCGTTATGGCTACCAACTGGGCACCGGCAAATGGTTTCTCGCTGCCGATGGTTTCGCTCAAACTTTAGTGCTGAAAACCTACGCCAGCAATTACCTGACGCCTATAGATGCCAATGACAAAGTGGTAGCCAAGTTTCTGGCGCCTGTTCAATTGACATTCTCGCCCGGTATCGACTACAAACCAACCCCGCATCTGTCGTTTTTCTACTCGCCCTGCGGCATTCAAATGATTTTTGTATCCGACGACTCTATTGCAGCCCGCGGTATCCACGGCAACAAAGTGACGCGTGAGGCGGATGGCAGTATCAGCAAATACAGCAAATCGTTCTTTGGTCTCGGTTCGGAGTTCAAAGCCGCTTACAACAACAAATATTTTGACAACCGCTTGTCCGTAACCAACGGCCTGCGCCTGTTCTCCAACTACCTCGACAACCCGCAGAACATCGACGTGTTGTTTTCCAATAACTTCAGCATTGTTATTTTTAAAGGCCTTTCGCTCGACCTGCTCGGCGAATATTTTTACGACCACGACGTATTGGTACAAAAAGACGGCAACGGCGACGGGATCTACCAGTTACAGGTGAATGCAGACGGCACCACTACCGGGCCGGATCGCCTCGGTCGCGGGGGGCAGCTAACCGGCGCGTTTCTGTTGAAATTCAGCAAGATTTTTTAAAATGAAAATACTCATGGTCTGCCTCGGCAATATCTGTCGAAGTCCGCTTGCCGAGGGCATTATGAAACATAAAGCCGCCGAAAACGGCCTGGAATGGACGGTAGACAGTGCCGGAACCGGCGCCTGGCACGCAGGTGAACTACCCGACCTGCGCTCCATTGCCATGGCCCGAAAAAAAGGCGTCGATATCGGCGATCAGCGGGCGCGTCAGTTTCAAAGCGTTGATTTTGAACGATTTGACAAGATTTTTGTAATGGACATCCACAATTTGTCCGATGTATTGCGGCTGGCTTCTTCCGAGGCGCATCGCGGGAAAGTGGAACTCATGCTCGACCAGATTTATCCCGGTCTGCGCCGTTCCGTACCCGACCCTTATTACGACGACAACGGGTTTGAGGAAGTTTTTGACATGCTCGATCAGGCTTGCGGCGCTTTTGTAAGTCGCCATTTATAAATTATTGGGATATTGGGATATTGGGATATTGGGATATTGAGATATTAGGTTATTGAGATATTGAGATATTTTCCCCAACTTATTGATTGTCAATATAATAACCCAATATCCTAATATCCCAATATCTCAATAATGCGCTATTTCATCACCCTTGCCTATTGCGGCGCCCGGTTCAATGGCTGGCAGATACAACCCGATGCGCCTTCCGTGCAGGAAACGCTTGAACAGGCATGTAGCATCATCCTGCGACAACCCATCAGCATCACCGGTTGCGGGCGCACGGATACGGGCGTTCATGCGCGTTATTATGTGGCGCATTTTGATGCGGAAGGCGATCTTCCGGAACGGTTTTTAACCAGCCTCAACAGCATTTTATCCGATGACATAGCCGTGTACGGCATTCGGGCCATGCACCCGGAGGCACATGCGCGATTCGATGCTTACGAGCGCAGTTATGTGTACCACATTTCGCTTCGCAAAAACCCTTTTGCGACGGAAACCGCGTGGTATTACCCGTTGAACAAATATTTACAAGTGCATAAAATGCAGGAAGTAGCAGATCTGTTACCCTTGTACAACGAATTTTTTCCTTTTTGCAAAACCCATAGCGGCGTGGACTCTTATGCCTGTGAACTGAAAACGGCGCGTTGGGAACTGCTCGAAGCGGAACACCTGTTGTTGTTTCACATCACCGCCAACCGTTTTCTGCGGGGCATGGTGCGGCTCATCGTAGGCGCCTGCGTTCAGGTGAGCGCCGGACAAATACAACTACAAGATGTACAATCGGCTTTGGAGGAGCAAAAAAGCCTGAAAAAAAGCCTGAGCGTGCCGCCGCAAGGGCTGTTTTTGACGGATGTGAAATACCCGTATTTGGTGTGAAGTACCCTACCCCAACCACCTCACCACCACCCACACCCACGCCACCACAAACAAAAACGAATCGAAGCGATCCAGCAGGCCCCCGTGTCCGGGCAGCAGCGTACCTGAATCCTTGACGCCGATGCTGCGTTTGAGCATGCTTTCCACCAGGTCGCCGAGGGTGCCGAAAATGCCGATTACGGCGCCGACGGCCAGCCATTGTGCGGTAGAGAAATCGGTAAAGTAGCGGGAAATAAGCCAGGCCATGAGTACCGTGCAAATGGCCCCGCCGATGGTGCCTTCCCAGGTCTTTTTAGGTGAAATGCGTTCAAACAGTTTGCGGCGGCCGATTTGGGAACCGATCAGGTACGCCATTGTGTCGTTGGTCCAGATGAGCCAGAGAATGCCCATGATGCGGTGCGGGTGGTAGTCGGACAAAGAAGCGATATCGAACAGCATCGCAATAGGCAGCGCGATGTAGAATATGCCGACCGCGTAATAGCCGATATTTTGAAACGGCGCTTTGGAGGCGCCGAACAATTCCAGCAGCAGCGTCCAGCCGATAAATAAAGTCAGTAGAAAGGGCCAGTCGCCCAGCCATGGTTGCAGAGCGCCTGCCGGCAGCACATCGCCGAACCGGTAACAGGTAGCCATCAGCAGCGCCGCAAGACCCAGCAGCGTACCGATCAGGCGTTTACCGCTGTAAAAAGTCTGCTCGCGGGGCAGCATCAGGCCCAAAAATTCCCACAGGCTCCCGGCGGCAATGGCTAAGAATAAAAAGAAAAACGGCCACGTGCCGCCATAAATGCCTCCTATCATAGCAGCCGCAAAAAAGGCAGCCGTGATCGTACGTTGTTTCATAATGGAATGCCTCCGGTTAGGAAAAGTGCGGAAAAGCCCGCCAAGGTTTCAAAAAATGTGGCTGGATTGGCGCGAAAAGGCACTTAATATTTTCTGTTTCGCATTTCTGAACCGTTATG
>JAYSZC010001115.1:0-6053 GCA_043738235.1 Lewinellaceae bacterium
GTTTTAAAACCTGGAAAGTTTAGCACTCGATAAAAAATAAAATTTGGTTCTTTTTTTAGTCCAATCCTTTTGATACAACCCCGGCGTAACTAATAAATACAACAGCCCGAAAGCGAAGCACCTCAAACCATCAAATCTTCTCAAACCTTCCAACTTTCTCCAACTTTCAAACCTTCCAACCTTCTCCAACCCGACCATAACACCGCACTTTGTTAGAAGATTTTCAAACGATCAATTTATTTCCGGTCACGGCGGCCGACGTCCTCACCAACCTGTTGTCAGCGCTGTTGTGCGGCATTGCTTTGTCGCTGATATACCGTGCTACTTACCGGGGGCCTTCCTATTCAGTGAGTTATGTCAACGCGCTGGTTTTGCTGACCCTCATTGCAGCCCTGGTTATTGTGGTCATCGGCAACAACCTGGCACGCGCATTCGGGCTGGTAGGCGCCATGAGTATTATCCGTTTCCGAACCGCCGTGCGCGACACCATGGATATGGTTTTTATTTTTCTGTCGCTGGCACTCGGCATGGCCTGCGGGGTCGGGTTGAATATCGTAGCCCTCATCGGCGTGGCGGTATCGGGTATTGTGATTGCAGCGCTCACCTTCACCCATTTTGGACAACCGCGGAGGCGTTTTCACCTGTTGCAGATCACCTACGACGGTCTGCGGGCGGGCAGCGCCGATCTGGACAAGGTTTTTTCAAAATTCTGCCGGGCTGTTAAATTGGTCAACATCAAAAACACCGGCTATGAACATGAAATGGAAGCGTTTTACCATGTAACGCTCAAAAACGGCGACCCGGAAGCATTGGTAAAAGCCCTCAATGGCATCATAGCCGTTCGGCAGGTGAGCGTATTTTTCGATGAAGACGATGTAAATCCTCCTACCCTTTGAGCAAGGAGCGTCTGGCAGTTCTGTCGCAGACTAACAAAACCGGGTTTGTGAGATGTCTGCTCCAATCGAATCTTATAATTTTGAATCCTTTTATCCAACAGATATTTTTCACTACGTACATCAGGCAAAACAGTTTAGATTAAATTCTTTGCAAATGCTTGATTATCAACACTAATAACCAATAACTAATAACGGATAACTACTTACATATATGAAAACAAGCATACCCGCCCTCTTCGTTGTCTTCCTCTTGATTCCGTCCATTTCGGCACAGGTAGTTATCAATGAATATTCTTGTTCCAATCTGAACCAGTTTGCCGATAATTACAGTAAATATGAAGACTGGATAGAATTGTACAATACGTCTGCCACGCCGGTCAGCCTCGCCGGTCATTTTCTCAGCGACGACAACGACGAACCCAAAAAATGGCCCTTCCCTGCCGACGCCATGATCGCAGGCAATGGTTATCTGGTGATCTGGGCTTCCGGCCGCAACGAGGTGTCCGGCGGCAATTTCCTGCATACTAGTTTCAAACTGACACAAAGCAAAAACAACCCGGATCATATTGTTTTTACAAATCCGGGTGGCACTTTACTCGCCGACATTGAGCTGTCGACAACCAAACTGGGGCATTCGATGGGCCGCCAGACCGATGGCGGCAGCGCCTGGCGCATCATGGTAACACCCACACCGGGAGCATCGAATAACAACGCTACTTCCGCGATTGCTTATGCCGAGCGGCCCGATGTGAGTCAGGATGGCGGATTCTTCCAGGATTCGGTGTTTGTTGCCCTGAGTACTTCGGAACCCAATGCCGGCATCAGGTTTACCACCGACGGCACTGAACCCACCAGCAATTCGCAAGTATACGCTACGCCCGTTAAAATAACGGAAACGACGGTTTTGAAAGCTGTTACTTTCAGCAGCAACAGCCTGGTTTTGCGGAGTTTTGTGCAGTTCAACACCTATTTTATCAACGACACGCACCACCTGCCTGTTGTTTCTATCGGTTCTGCACAGGTGGAAGACCTGGCCAACGGCAATCAATCGCTGCGCCCGCATGGCAGCATTGAATATTTCGATACTGACGGCGACCGCAAAACCCGGGCTTACGGGGAATTGAACTCCCACGGCCAGGATTCCTGGGTCAACAATCAGCGCAGTGTCGACTGGGTCACCCGCGATGAAATGGGCTACAACAATGGACTGAAAAAGAAAATTTTCAGCGGCTCCGAACGCGATAATTACCAACGGATTATCCTGCGCGCCGCCGGAGACGACAACTATCCCGATGCCAGCAATACTTCCGGCAGCGCACATATCCGGGATGCCTATATCCACAACTTAGCCGACCGGGGCAATCTCAATATCGACGTGCGCCGCAGCGAAAAAGCCATTGTTTACCTCAACGGAAAATACTGGGGCGTGTACGACCTCCGCGAACTACCTGATGACCACGATTTTACTGATTTCTATTACGGTCAGGGCAAATTTGAACTGCAATACTTGCTGACCTGGGGAAATACCTGGGCGGAATACGGCGGCGACCAGGCCATAGCCGACTGGGATAATTTTTACAGCACCATGTATAACAGCAACCTCAACAACGCAGCCAATTACCAGAACCTGACGGATCAATTGGAAATCAGCAGCCTGACCGATTATGTCATTACCAATGCCTTTACCGTTTGTTCGGACTGGCTGAACTACAATACCGGCTGGTGGCGCGGCCTCAACCCGGAAGGCCAACACCGGAAATGGGGCTATATTTTGTGGGACAACGACGCCACTTTCGGCCATTATATCAATTATACAGGCATACCCGATACCACGCCTTATGCGGAACCCTGTGATGTGGAAACTTTAGTGGAACCCTGGCCGGATATCAACGGACACATGCGGCTGCTGACAAAACTCCGGCTCAATCCTGAGTTCGACCAGTACTACGTTACTCGGCAAGCCGACCTGATGAGCACTGTTTTTAGTTGTGAAAATATGCTGGGTTACCTCGATAGTATTGTCAATACGATCGGCCCTGAAATGCCGCGCCACATCCAGCGTTGGGGCGGTTCGATGCAGGAATGGGAACAAAATGTAGACAAATTGCGCGATTTTATCAGTATCCGCTGCAATGAACTGCCGGATGGCCTGGCGAGTTGTTACGACCTTACAGGCCCATATCCTACCGTGCTGCTCGTAGATCCGCCCGGCGCAGGCGCCATGCAGGTAAACACCCTGCAATACAATCAGTTTCCGGCCGGCACCCAGTTTTTCGGCGGGGTGGCGCTCAAACTCATCGCCCAGCCGAATGTTGCCGATGGTTATGTTTTTGACCAGTGGGAAGCGCAGAACAATGACTTTGTGACACCCAATTCGGCCACTACCTTTATGGTTCAGGGCGCGCCCGATACCATCGTTGCAAACTTCAAACTTCTCAGTTCGCCGGTTCAGGAGCCGGGCGCTAACCTTTCGCCCACTGTGATGGCCTTTCCTTCCGTGTTCAAAAACGCATTGACTGTGCAGTATGATTTACCTGAAAAAGCGGTGGTGCAGTTGGATATTTTTTCCGTATTGGGTCGAAAAATTTCCACCTTGTACCAATCCGGTAGCGCCCAGTCGGCAGGGCCGCACACCCTGCTTTTTGAAAATGCCGGGAGAGACCTGCCATCGGGCATGTACCTGCTGCGATTCACGGCGGACGGTTTTGAAAAAACGGTCAAATTAGTAAAGGAGTAAAAGAGGTTACCCAATTCATCATTCATCGTTCATCATTCATCATTCATCATTCATCATTCATCATTCATCATTCAAAAAATGCGTTTCCTAAGTCTTTTGCTGGTGTTGTTGTGTTCAAATGTTGTGCAGGCCCAGGGTCTGTACGATGCGGGTAGTATTCAGGAAATTAGGGTCACTTTTTATCAAAACAACTGGGATCACCTGCTCGATTCGCTGAAAGCCATTGATCAGGGCGATTACCTGCTGGTGCAATCGGTAGAAATCAACGGACAGATGTTTGACAGTTGCGGCGTGAAATACAAAGGCAACAGCTCGTACAACGACGACAATGCCAAAAACCCGCTGCACATCGAACTGGATTTTGTGCGGAAAAGCCAGAACTACCAGGGCTATGAGGATGTGAAGTTGTCCAACTGTTTCGCTGACCCTACGTTTGTGCGGGAAGCGCTGTCGTATGAAATATTGCGGCAATATATGGACGCGCCTCAGGCCAATCACGCCAAACTGTGGCTGAACGGTGAATATTTCGGGGTGTACACCAATGTGGAAAGTATCAACAAACGTTTTGTAAAAAAGCATTTTTACACCGATGGAAACAACCCGTTTGTGAAATGTAACCCGGAAGATTTTGCCGGGCCTGGCACTGGCGGCAACTACCCCGACTTGGTGTATTCCAGCGCCGACAGCGCTTTTTACTACAACAAATACGATATGCGCTCCGATTACGGCTGGCGCGAATTGTTGACGCTGATGGACACGCTCAAAAACCATCCCGCCGGCGCCGAACAGGTGCTCGACGTAGACAGGGTGCTTTGGATGCTGGCATTCAACAACACAACCGTCAACCTCGATTCGTATACCGGCGCATTTGCACAGAATTACTACCTGTATCTGGACGAAAACAACCGTTTTGTACCCGTTTCCTGGGACCTGAATATGAATTTCGGCGCTTTCCCGTTGCTTAGCGGCGGCGGCGGCGGTATGCTCAGTCTGGCGCAGATGAAACAACTCGATCCCTTGATCCAGTCGACCAATAACAACCGGCCGCTGATCAAACAATTGCTGGCGAACCCGACCTGGAAACGCATGTACCTGGCGCACCTGCGCACCATCCTGGAAGAAAATTTCAGCACCGGCGCGTACGCAGGGCGGGCAGTGGCGTTACAGTCGGTCATCAGCAGCGACGTTCAAAATGACACCAAGAAATTCTACTCTTTTACGGCGTTCCAAAACAATGTCAATCAGACGATTAACAATGGCGGCAGCGGCGGATTTTCCACCATTCCCGGCCTGACGGATCTGATGAGCGCCCGCAGCACTTTCCTCAGCAGCAACAGCAATATCACACCTGAGCCGCCGGTTATTTCCAACATTACAACCACTGTTGGCAACACGGTGCAGGTCAATGCACAGATTCAAAACAGCAGCAGCGCCGTACTGGCCTGGCGTTTCGACTCTTCGGCTGTTTTCCAAAAAACACCGCTCTTCGACGACGGGCAACATCACGACGGAGCAGCAGGCGACGGCATCTTTGGCGGCGATTTCCCGATCAGCGGTTTGAAGGCCCAATATTACAT
The DNA here is from genome assembly GCA_043738235.1 of Lewinellaceae bacterium. Lineage (GTDB taxonomy): Bacteria > Bacteroidota > Bacteroidia > Chitinophagales > Saprospiraceae > M3007. Next base: position 5,211 of record JAYSZC010001115.1, read on the forward strand.
ATATGCTGAAAATGCCCAGGCGGGCCGCTTCGCACCGGCGCGCGCCGAACACGAATTTTTCAGCGTTTCCAGTCAGCCTCCTTTGCCGAATGCCGGCGATGTGGTGATCAATGAGTTTCTGGCCGACAACGGCGCCGGCGCTACCGACGAAGCGGGCGAAAATGAGGACTGGATCGAACTTTTTAACAATACCGCCACTCCGGTCAACCTGACCGGCTTGTATCTCACGGACAAATCGGACAACCCGACCAAATGGCCTTTCCCGGCGGGTGTTTCCATTCCTGGCAACGGCTTTTTGATCGTATGGCTCGATGAAGATCAACTGCAAGGCCCCTACCATGCCAATTTCAAATTGGGCGCGGCGGGCGAGTTTATCATGCTTTCCGATGGAGCAGGAACGGTGCTGGACAGCTTGTCATTCGGCGCCCAGCAGCCTGATATTTCGTATGGTCGTTACCCGAACGGCACCGGCCCTTTCACTTTCATGCCGGTTACCTTCGACGATTTTAACTCCACTACCTCCACACATTCGCCGGAGCGTGCCGTGTTAAGGCTGATACCCAATCCCGCCTCCGATGCCTGTACGCTGCAATCGGATGCGTCATTGGGCCGGGTGCAAATATTGGATGGCAGGGGCCGCGTAGTGCAGGAAGTCGATACGCTGCAATCCCAAATGACATTCCAGGTTCGGTTGCTGCCGGCAGGTATGTATACCGTGCGTGCGGGAGGCAGGGCGATGAAGATGATGGTGGGGCAATAAGTAAAAAGGCAAAGGCAAACATGAGTCATCCGAATTTTACAGAGATTCTATCGGCCAAAGTTTTCACTTTATACATGGTCTAC
>JAYSZC010001116.1:0-6050 GCA_043738235.1 Lewinellaceae bacterium
TTTTTTCCTTGCTTTGATTGACGATTTCGCTCAAGGCCTCCCAACGTTCATCGGCCTTTTTTTGGTCGCCGGTGCGCTTGATGGTAAGTGGTTCATACGCCGGATTCCCCATGGCTATGGCTGTCAACCATTGGCGATAGTGCGCTTCTGCCCTTCTGCGAATATCTGTTGTCGTAATCATTGAGCAAACATGAATTTTTTCACCTCTTTGATCGAATAACAGTAGGCTACGGAGCGGGGCGGCGATTCCGATTCCTTTTTCACAAAAATCAAATGGCTCATGTATTTTTCGCCTGTCGCGATGCCTGTATTTGGTGTAATGATGAGCATTTGAAATTTAAGGGCGGTCAATAAATCGAGCAAATAGGCGCTGTTTTCAGGATCTAATTTGCTAAATGCTTCGTCCACCACGATAAAGCGGAACGAGCGGGCATTGCGCTCGTCGGCACTGATGTTGAACTGGTAAGTAAGGGCTGCCGCCAGTATGGTGTAGGTGATTTTGGCTTGCTCACCGCCCGATTTGCCGCCTGTGCCGTCCAGTAAAGTGCCGCGCACCACCTCGTTGTTGCTGTTGTAATACTCCTGGGTTTTGAAACTGAGCCAATTGCGCACATCGGTTACTTCCTTGCGCCAAAGGTCATTGTCTTCCAAACGCCGGATGATGTCTCCAATTTTACGGACGGTTTCTTTCCAAATCTCCAATTTTTCGGGCTCGGAAGCGGCCAAAAAAGCGGCGCGGTCGTAGTCCCACGATTGGAGCAATTGATAAAACTCGCCGATGCGGCTTTTTCGTTGGTTTTCCTCTGTCACAACCTGCAAATAGGTGTCGTGCGAGTACCGCAGCGCTCGCAGCGACTGGTTGATGTTGCGGATATTGTCGCGGTGGTCGATGAGTTGGTCTTCCAGACGGCGCTGAAAGGCTTGCATGGCATTGCCGATGTCTTTGCCGGCGCGGGCCTGGTAGCGTTCGCGGAGTTCGGGCAAATGGTCTGACTGAATGCGATGGAGCAGGCTGAGGTAATCGCCGATATTTTCGATGGTTGGGTTGCCCAATTCGTCGGTATCATTGGGCCAGGAAGGAAATTGGTCGAGCAGTGCCTTAGTGGGCTGTTTAAAATCCTTCATCAGGCGCTCGGATTCCGTGCGGAGCTCGGATTCGCCTTTTTGCGCTGCCCTGATTTTTTCACCCAACTGTCTTTTTTGCTCCTGCTCTGTTTTGTCAATCGTATCGAGGTCTAAATCAGGTAAAGTGTCGAGAAACGTCTTAAAATGCGCTGATTGGAGATGATGCTCCTCGTATTCGGCGGCATCTGTTTTTTTGAATTGCAGTTTTGCATTCAAACCCTTGAGTTCATTCACAATTTCGCCTTCATTTCGCTGTATTTTGCCTGTCTTCTCATCAGCTGTTTTGATTTGACCTTTCACCTTTTGTAACTGCTGCTCCAACACTTTTATTTGCGACGATGCCTGGCTCAGTGCTTCAATTTGCTTGGTCTGGTCTTCCATTTCGAGTTGAATATTGGCAAAATCAATGATTTTAAAGTCTGTAAAATCTGCCAAACGCTGCGTATTAGCCAACTTTTCATTCAACTTGCTGATTTCATTTTCAATGGGTTGTATGCGTTCCTGTAACCGTTCGATCTCGCCTTGCAAGTTGCGAAGTTCTTCATCAAGTTGGCGAATTTGTTCGGCATTGTCCCAACCCAGCACGTAGCGTTGGTTGCGCTGCCGGTCGTCCTTCTGGTGCAACTTATCGCTTTTATACAGCCCCTCGGGCGTGAGCGCTTTGGCCGAGCGCTCGTATTCGGCATTGTCTTCCGTGCAGCGGTGCGGGTAGCGCTTGTTGAGTTCGTTGTGCAGCCAGTGGGCAAAGAGCGTTTTGGGGTGTACGTCCAGTTTGTTAGCCGCAATGGCAGGACTGCGGTCGCTTTGCAGCGCCTCGCCGGCGTTTTCCTCGGCTTCTATGAAGCGCAGCAACACACCCGTATGGTTGGCCCGCACCCAACGGACCACCTTCGACAGGTGACGGGGCGGCACCAATAAATACAACGAAAAGGGCGTCAGCAACTTTTCCAATGCATGCCGCCACACGGCCTGTTCCTGCTCGCGCACCTGCACCAGTTCGCCAACAAAAGGCAGTTCGTTTTCTGCGATGCCGGTGGCTTGGGCTAAGCGGGCGCGGCAGCGGATCAGATCGTCGGGCAGGTTGTTGCGCCGTTTGCGCAGCGAATCGAGTTCTTGTTTAAGTTCCGCCGCGGCCTGCTTCTGCTGGCTTTTTTGAGTGACGAGGTCGTCGCGCTGCTTTGTTTTTGCCTGGATTTTGTCGTGCAGGGCATCGGCGATTCCCTTCAGATTTTGCTGCTGGTGAAAAAACGCCGTGTAGTCGGGCTCCTCCCTCAAATCCAGCGTGCGGGCGATGGCGGCGTAGTTCCCGGCTGCAATGCGGCGCTTGGCCAATTCGGCTTCATTGCGTTTTTTCTCGTCCTGAAGTTGTTGCAGGCGCTGCCCTTCATTGTTATTATTGATGCTAATTTTGATGTTAGTTTCCTGATCCCGAAGCGCCGTCAATTCTTCCTCGGTTTGTGCCAAATCCTGTCGATTTTTTCCCAAACGGCCCCGGGCTTCCTCGATGGCTGCTTCCAACAAACCGACATGCTGGCAGGCAAACCAGGGATCAATGGCTTTTTGCAAGGCTTCCCATTGCAGCACTTCGCTTTGGTACCGGAGTCGTTCGGTGTTTTTATCCAGCAAAGGCATCAACATTTGCTCCTGGCGGGTCACTTTTTCGAGGGTTTGCTGGGTTTCGGCGATGTCGGAGTATTCTTTTTTCAGTTGGTCGAACGCTTCTTCCATGTTGTGCTCGTCGAGCATGTGGTCGCGGATAAAAGCGTTGAGGTCGCCGAGTACTTTGATGCCAGCCGTTTTGGCCAACAGGTGTAGGGCTTTGTTACGACCCGCCGCGTTATTGGCTTTGGCGGGTATTCGCATGCCCAGTTTGGGCTGAAAATCGAAGGCAAAATCACTGAAATTATCGTAAACTTTTGCCTGAAGAGTTTTAGTAAGGGCGTTATTGAAGGCGCGAATATCACCGCCGAAGCGAAAATGCGCTTCAATGTTCAGTTCGATGGGGGCAGTGTAAAAGCGCTTTTGTAACTCAGCGTTTCGAAGCCAGTACAGGTGGGCCAGCGTGTAATATTGTTGCAGGTCATTGTTGTAAAATACCCCTAACACCACGGTGTAAGTGGGCTGTTCGTCGGGCAGGTCGCGCAATTGTTCGCGATTTTTTTCGGAGTAACCGTACACGCCGCGCACATAGTCCTCCACTTTGCGGGTGCGTTTGCGGTCTTCAAAACCAGCCGATTGGTTAAAATACCGTTCCGGCGTGGGGTTGAGCAGCGCAATGATGGCATCCACGAGCGTGGTTTTGCCCGCACCATTGGCGCCGGTGAGCAACGCATTTTCATTTAAAAGCGGCAACACACAAACTTTTTCGTGGAAAGTGCCCCAATTATACGCTTCAAAACGGGCTAAGCGAAACCCTGCAAATTGTGCGTCGTTTGAAAAAATCGTCAGTTCGGATTGATTCATAGATTGGCGATTTGTTGGGCAAGTTGCTGCAATTCGTCCGGGCCGATAAAAGCTTTGAGGATGCGTTTGACGCGATACCGAAGTTCGTCGTCGTTCAGGTTGGCATCGCCACTGTTCAATTCTTCGAGGAAACCCTGTTTTTTCACGTCCTCCACCGTTTTCTTCACATCTTTCAAAAAACGCTGTTGCGTGTTGCGCTCCCGGAAAAACAGTTCCACCATATCGCGAATGTCTCGCAAGGTCAAAATTGGTTCGCGGCTGGCGCTTTCGTTTACGGTATAGTCTTCGAGGTGTTCGCGCAGCAAGACGCACAGTATAGACTGATCCACCGTGAGCGAGCGCCGCGTCATGAGGCGGGGCAGGGGATTGGCCTCTGTTTCCTCCTGTTGTACCTGGCGTAAGTACGCAAATCCTTCCTGCCGATTCACAATAAGGTCCAACCCAATCTGGGCAAAATACCGCCGCAGGGGCAGTTCGTGTACTTTCACCAAGTCGTTCCAGTAGCGGGCGTCTTCTTCATAGACCACACCTTTAAGCAAACGAATGGCCAATGGCGCGAAGCTCATGGGTTGCGCCGTTGGGGGGCTGCCGGGGTCTGTATGGTTTAGTTCTTGCATCATTCATCTTTCACAAAAAATACCCGCGGTCCGTCCGCAAATTGTTCCTTTTCAACATCCAACGCAATCAAATCATCTTCCGCAGGGTCAAAAAAATGACGATTGCCGTTGTGTGCGGCGATGTTCAAGTAAGCCAGTAACTCCAACAAGCCCTCCTGTATGGGGAACTGCTTCGTAAGCGTTGCCAAGGTGGTCTGCACTTCGGTTTCAAAAGCTTCGGTAATTTGATTTTCCAAACGAAGGGTAACAGACAGATCATCGGACAGCGGAATGTCCGGCTTAGCGTCATCACTTTTTTGCGGGAGTTGGAAGGTCATTTTTTGTTCGGCAGCCTGCAGTTTAAGCGTTTTCTCCAATGGCAGGCGGATATCGGCTTCTGGGCTGTCCATTTTCCAGAAGGACTGATCAGTGTTTGTAAAAGCCTCATTAAAAGCGGGTTGTAATAGCAATTGTTTGACCTCGGCTAAGCGCTGACGCAGCAACTGGCGGTTGTGCGAGGCGTTTTCTGCCACAATGCGCGTGATGCGGTCTGCGATGCGGCGGTTGGCTTCCAACACAGGTTGCGCCTCGTGCAGCAGGTGCCGGTATAAGCGCAGCAACAGGTTTTCGTTGGTGAACGTGACCTTGCGTTCATTCATAATGTCGAGGAGTGAATTAACCCCTTCGTCGGGAGCGCTGCGCGTCTCGGAGCTCTTCAAAAAAGTGGTTAAAACTCTGTCCCTGCCGGGTGCGGTCTAATTCGTCGCGGGCATCGAGTGCAGCGCCGAGCATAGCGCCCTTGCTGCCTTCCTGTGCGGCGTATTGGCGCAGCAACTTCGTTCGGATGCGTTCAAAATTGCTTTCCACCGCTTTGAAATCGGTAGCCAGAGCGCGCACCTGTTCCAGCAGGCCGTCATATTCTTCGCGGAGGCGGGTGTTGTCGAAGGGGAGGTACTGGCTTTTACCAGCTTGGATAGCGGCTATTTCGGCTTCTATGTCAAGTTGTTTTTGTCGCAGATCGGCAATCCGTTCGTTGTCCGTTTTTTCGCGGCTGTTTTCGAGGATACGTTTTAGTTTTTCAAAAATATCGTCGAACCGCGATTGTGTGCCGGTAAACTCCCGTGCTTCCAACCCTTCTAACCATTGCCAAACCCGTGCCACATGTTCCGTCACGCTGTATTCATATTGGCCTTCGGCGTTGTTATCGCCGCGCAGATAGCGTTTTTTTACACCCTCCCAGTCGCGCAGCAAGGCTTTGGCCTTATTGCGATAGCGACTAAACAGATCGGACGTTTCGGTATCGGATTCGTCAAACACGTCTTTTTCATCAAATTGCTGCAAATAATCTGCTAATAGTGGGATCAATTCGTCCTGCCTGATGCTGTTGCGTCCCTCTGCAAAAAATGTGCGCAAAAAAGTGAGGATGAGCGATGCGTTATGCTCCCGCAACAGCTGAAGGGTATTTGCCTGCTTAAATAACCGATTGATTTGCTCCGACTGCATAGACATCTTGGCTACTAATGGGAACAAAGTTATTAAATTTTGGCTGATTTATGCCCAAGCAGTCTGGCTGAGGTTGTTTTTTCTGCCTCGTCAGATCTTCTGCACCTTCCCACTTCGCCAGACCTGCTGCGAAGGTACAGCACGATCCCAAGCCCATCTCTTCAGTCCATATTCATACCAACAGATGCTTCCAGCCTTTTCGCCTCGCTTGGTCTTCTCGCTTCCCCAATACCTACGCCCCAGCGCCGCTCTTGGTGTTTTTTCACCAAGAGCAAACGTCCAGCAGGATGCTTGCGTCTTGGAAATGCCTTTCCTGAAAATACCCCGTTGTTCTGGCAAAGTTGGCAAACGCATCAAAATTGT
>JAYSZC010001117.1:0-6044 GCA_043738235.1 Lewinellaceae bacterium
CGTCCCGTTTGGCCGCTCGATGGCTTTAGTATGGGTTTTTCAGGCCTGTAATCGTGAGTGGTGAATCGTGAGTCGTGAGTGGTATCTCAGTAAAGGAATTATTGGAGTTCTTTCTTCTAACGGGATGCCACTCACAATTACAGCCCCCTTGGTTTTGGTTTTGGTATTTCAGGTCGATAGTTTGTTTTCAATATATATCTGAACACCCTGTGTAGTTAAAAAAGACCTGAAAAACTAAATTCTTTAACGAGATGCCACTCACGACTCACCACTCACGATTACAGGCCTGAAAAACCCATACTAAAGCCATCGAGCGGCCAAACGGGACGTCTCTCACTCTCTCTCACTCTCTCACCCTCTCACTTCTGCTATGATTCTCCCTACCCTGCTCCGTATTGTTGCCACCTTTGCGTTCTTTTGCGCTTTGCAATACATCATCCCCTACTATCTGCTGGTCATCGGCGGCGTGATGGCGGGCTTTTTTATGGTTAAAACCAGCGACGACCGGCCTCTGGCGCTGGGCGTCCTGATCGGCAGCATCCTGTTTGGGATATTCGCTTATGCGATGGCGCAGATTTATCCGATGGCGGGGTGATTTGGTATGATTTTACCCAAGCCAATCTACTCCATTTTTTCCTGTTCCATAATTTGCAAGCGCATATTAGGCATTATCTTCCTACGCCCTTTATTATCGTTTTATCTTTTTAACTAACCATTGCACCACGCGGTTCTTCATTCCATTCCTGTCCCAAAAAGATTCGGCCATTTGCTTTTTTAGTACGTTTTATGCCGTCTTCCCCCCAGGCTCCCCATTGTTTGAAGAAAAAGGCTACCCCTTGCTGAATACATTGCCTTTGTACATTTATGGCCCACTCGGGTTGCATTGGTCTTGCTTTGGGGCCGCTTTCTCCACCTACAATAACCCAATGAATTCCTCTTAAGTCTAATTTCCCTACATCAGAAATAAGTGGCTCCACAGACAAAAATCTAATCTTTGCTGGTATTTCACGTAAATAATCAATCCTGTTTTTGGTTTTGGCTGATTCAACACTAACTCCAAGCCAAACGTTGTCAGGAATGGTATGTTGACTGCAATAGATTTGTAGTATTTTTTCTCTTTTCGTCAGAATTTGGTATTTGTGCTGAGGGGTTTGATCTATGACTTGAAACACCTTGTCCAAAAAATCAAAAATACAAATGACAGGTTCGCCATACATGACAAAAGTTGGAATCCATGCTTTCGCATAATCTTCAAAAATTTCTAATTTGGCGATTGTAGTATCATCAAATGGCTCTTCGTGTAAGTCTTTGGTCATAAAGTGATTGCGTTTTGTAAAACAAAGATAGGAAATTGAATTAAATAAAAAACATTTTGTTTTGGCTGTATAATTAATTTACCATTTACCCTCCACCGCCTGTCCTTCCATCGGAAACACCAGCCACAGCGCCACTTTTTTTTGTGGAAACAATTGCCGGAGCAGCACCTGCGTCCAGCCCATGAATGGCGCCAGTGCCTGTGCCTGGTTTTTCCATTTTTTCATGCCTTCAGCAAATCCCGCGAATTGTATCGCTACCACCGTCTCCGCGTTTTCCAGAAAAATATCGGGTTGCAACTGCAACACACGTTTGCCGTGCCAGCCTTCGAACGGATATTGCATCTGAGCGCCTGTCGGAGCGTACATCTCTTCCCAAAAGATGCGGAATGCTGTTGCGTGTTGCAGCACCTGTTCCGGCGAAACAGCCTCCGTTACTTCCCTGATCTGCAATTGTTTACGAGCCGTTTGCAGGAACTGTTCGTTCGTAATTTGTTGCAGGCCTACAGCCAGTAAGGTTTGAACAGCCTTGCCCAGCGCCGTGGCATAATCGCCGCGAAATGCCAGCCAGGGGGCAAAAGGCCTGGGGTCGCCCCATTGCGGATGAAAGCCGGGCGGCAGTTCGCCTACCGCGTCGATGAAAAGGGGCGCGCGGGGTACAGGCCGGCGGCCCAGCCTGGGGGCGTGGAATGGAATCGGTGTGGTATCCGGCTCGGCCTCCGGGAAATCCTTGGGTTTGAAGGCGCGTTCCGTGGCGCAAAGCAGCGGCATACCGTTGTGGTAAAACGGCGTTTCGTCTGAATTTGGGTCGAGCGTGGGAATAGATTCGTCGCCCTGGTTAAACACCCGGTTGAGCCAGCGCGCAGGTTTTCGCAGGGTCGGAAAAACTAAGTAGTCGCGGGCGCGGGTGAGTCCGACGTAGAGCAGCCGCGCCTCTTCTTCCAACGCGAGGCGCGAGGCGGCGGCCCATTCTTCCGTTTGCAACAGTGTTTCTTCGAGGTGGGTTTTTTGAAACTGATCGGCATAAGGATTGACCCAGAAACGCAGCCAGCGATTGCCCAGGATGTTGTTGATATCCGGCTCAGGGGTTTCTGCTACCAGGTTCAGGCCCCAGATACGTTCTTTCAGCGGCTCATCGAGGTTGTTGCAAATGGCGACCGGGTATTCCAGCCCTTTGCTGCGGTGGTAGGTGAGCACTTTTACGGCGTCTGCACTTTCGCCGGAACCTTGCGCGTCTAATTTGTTGCGCGCTAAATCATTGATCCACAGCAGGAAACCGCCTAAAGAAGCCGCCGAATGCAGGCGATTGCAGGCAGATTCGTAATCGAGCGCATAGCGGCGCAGGCGGTCGAGGTTGTCCAGACGCTGGTTGATATTGCCCAGCGGAACTGCCAGGCGACGCAGGTCGAGTTCGTCGAGCACCAGGTTAAGGATTTCAGAAGCGGACAGATCGGCGATGCGCGGCCGGAGTTGCAGCAACTGCTCGAGCATGGTATCCTGTGTGGCCCACGACGAACGCAGCTGGCCCGCATCCCTGCGCAGCCATTCGAGGCGGCTTTCCACCATTGTTTCCAGCGACATCTCGTTGGTTAGCAGCAGGATTTCGGCAGCGCTCAAGGCATCGGAAGGCGTGAGCAGGTATTTCAGGCAGGCCAGCGCGAGTTTGGCTTCCGGCGTATCGAGCAATCCCGTGCGGCTGATGGATGCTTTCAGACCGGCCCGGTGCAAAGCATCGGCCATATCTATACAGTCGCGGTTGTCGCGGCACAGCACGGCGATATCGCCGGGGCGGACAGGGTGTTTTTCTTTTGTTTTTTTATTGCAAATCAACACCTTGCGTTCGAGCATTACCCCGATCTGATCGGCGATACAATTTTGTATCCAGGGTTTGCCGGGCACTTTATTTTCGTCGAGTTCCGACAGAAAATGCCAGTGCTGGAGCGCAGGCGCGAATGCCGCGTAGTCTGTACGCGCCGGTTCCAACACCACCTGTTCCGGCGGTATCTTCGGGAAAGCGCGGGTAAAAATGGCGTTGACGGCATGGACAATATCCGGTCGACTGCGCCACGATTGTTTCAGAATATTGTTGTCTTTTACGCCGCCGGTGGCATTGATAATGGCCTGCATGAGCGCCGGATCAGCCCCGCGAAAACCGTAAATGCTTTGTTTGGGATCGCCCACCCAAATGGAGCGTTTGGATAATCGGCTGATTTGCAGGAAAATATCCAGTTGAATCGGGGAGGTATCCTGAAATTCATCGACCAGCAGCAGGTCGATTTCCCGGGACAACGTATCGCGGACAGATTGCACGCGCAGTAACTGACTGACGTAGGTTTCCATGTCGGTGTAATCGATCAGGCCGCGTTTTTTCTTGTATTGTTCGTATTCGCCGAGCGCATCGGTCGCAATGTCGAACACCATTTCCATAAACCCTTTGATGTCGGCCCGGAACTGCGGATGTTCGTCGTGGCGCAGGGCAAGTTCATGTAACTCTTCCAGCAGGTCGTTGCTCTTTTTGGAGGCGTTGGTTTTGGAAATTTTCACCCATTCATGCCAATATAGCTCGCCGCGGTATTTCAGTTGATTCTGGAAATCGCGGAGCGTTGCCATCGCATCCTGGGTGACTTTGGTGGTGTCGCTTTCATTGGCTTCCAAGGCCGCTACGGCTTGGTCGATAGCCGACAGCAGACGGTTGTTCCACACCACGGGGTCGGTGTTCTGCACGGGCGGGAGAAGGCGTTCAAAGGATTCCCAGGAACGCAACTTGCTGGTTTCCAACACCTTTTTTGAAAAATTATTGGCGCGCGCCACATCAGTCATTTCCCGGATGCTACGCCGCCAGTCATAAGGTTCGCCGGTGGCTTTCTTTTTGGAAAGTCCCAGCCGGTCGGCGAGGTGGTTCATGCGTTCGATCCGCGCCGGGGTCAGCACCTGGGCCAATGATTCATTGAACAGGCGCTGGCTGTCGCTGTCGGCAATGATTTCGACCAGGGGCGACACGCCCGCTTCAAATGCGAAACGCTGCAGTAGCCGGGCGCCGATGCTGTGTACCGTCCCGATCAGTGCGGAGCCGAGTTCATTGGCAGCTTCGCTCATGCCTTTTTCGAGCAACCGCACCCGCACACGTTCCTGCAATTCAGCCGCCGCTTTCTGGGTGAACGTGGTGGCGACGATGCCGGCTGGGCGTACGCCTTCCTGCAGGAGTTCCACCATGCGACCGGTGAGCCGGTAGGTTTTTCCGGAGCCGGCGCCGGCAGAAATGACTTCAATGGGTAGCATTTTGTTAGTATTTAAATCCCCTATCTTTCCGCCCAAAAGTATGGTTCGTTTTTTACCTTTTCTATTATTGCTCCTTCCATCCTGCACCAAAAAAATATTTAATCATCAGCACATGGCGCATTTCACGATTCCTTTTGAAACAAATCCCGATCAAACGCTTACCTATCACGAAGCCATTGCCTGTTATGAAAAAATGGCCGCCGCGCATCCCGGTATTTTTCAATTGAGCACGGTGGGCAGCACAGACAGCGGCGAACCCCTGCACGTTGCGGTGCTGAATATGGGCGGTGAATTTGATCCGGTCAAAATACGCCAATCCGGCAAACGCATCCTGTTGATTAACAACGGGATACACCCCGGCGAACCCGAAGGCATCGATGCCACGGTATTGCTGCTCCGCGATTACCTGAATAAACCGGAACTGCAAAAATCGCTGGAACATCTGGCTATTGTTTTTATCCCGGTGTACAATGTGGACGGCTGCCTAAACCGAAACAGTTTTACCCGCGCCAACCAGAACGGCCCGGAATCTTACGGCTTCCGCGGCAATGCCCGCAACTACGACCTCAACCGCGATTTTATCAAATGCGATTCGCGCAATGCCCGCGCGTTCAACCGGATTTTCCAGACCTGGATGCCCGATATTTTTGTGGACAACCATACCAGCAACGGCGCGGATTACCAATATACGATGACGCTCATCGCTACGCAGCACAACAAACTGGAAGCGCCGCTGGGGCAGTTTTTACAGGAAACAATGCTGCCCGAACTGTACGCCGATATGAAAAACCGGAAATGGGAAATGATACCGTATGTCGATTCGCCCAAGGAAACGCCCGATTCCGGCATCACCGGTTTTTGCGATTACGGACGTTATTCCACCGGCTACGCCGCTTTGTGGAACACCATCGGTTTTATGCCAGAAACCCACATGTTGAAACCTTTCAAAGACCGCCTCTGGAGTAACTATCATTTTATGGATGTCGTAATCCATTTTATCGCAAAACACCACGAAGAGATTGGCAAGGCGCGGGCGGCGGCTTTTGAACTGACCAAAAGCAAAAGCAGTTTCCATTTGGATTATGCGATGGATCAGAAAAAGCATGATACCATCCTGTTCAAAGGTTACGAAGCGGGATACAAACCTTCGGAAGTGAGCGGACTGCCGCGACTCTGGTACGACCGCAGCAAACCTTACGAAAAAAACATCCCGTATTTCAACTACTTCAAGCCGTCTCTCACGGTTGAAAAACCCGCGGCCTATATTATTCCGGCTGCCTGGGAACAGGTGATCGAGCGCCTGCAACTCAATGGAGTGGTCATGCAGGCTTTGAAAAAAGACCTGGAATTGGAGACGGAGACCTATTTTATTGGCGATTTCAAAACGCGCAACGCCTGGGAAGGCCATTATTACCATTACAAGGTGCAATTGGAAAAACGGAAGCAACGCCG
>JAYSZC010001118.1:0-6041 GCA_043738235.1 Lewinellaceae bacterium
CTGTCGGAAAATGCCAATTTTGCTGAAATATGCACGGAATACGGCGTGAAATTCATCGGCCCTACCCCGGATCAGATCCGGGCCATGGGCGACAAAATCACCGCCAAAGAAACCATGCTGAAAGCCGGCGTTCCCTGCGTGCCCGGCACGGAAGGCCTGCTCACCGATGTAAAATCCGGTATTAAACTCGCCAATGACATCGGTTACCCGGTGATCCTGAAAGCCACGGCAGGCGGCGGCGGTAAAGGGATGCGCATCGTCTTGAAAGCGGATGATTTTGAAAACCAATGGGATGCCGCGCGTCGGGAAGCGAAAGCCTCGTTCAGCAACGATGGTATCTACATGGAAAAATACATCGAGGAACCCCGCCACATCGAGATTCAGGTAGCCGGCGACCAGCTCGGCCGCGCCTGCCACCTCTCGGAGCGCGACTGCTCCATCCAGCGCCGCCACCAGAAATTAGTCGAGGAAAGCCCTTCTCCGTTTATGACGCCCGAATTGCGCGAAAAAATGGGTGAAGCGGCCATTAAAGCCTGCAATGCCATCAGTTACGAGGGCGTCGGCACCATCGAGTTCCTGGTCGACAAATACCGCAATTTCTACTTTATGGAAATGAATACGCGGATTCAGGTGGAACACACGGTGACGGAGGAAGTGATTGATTTTGACCTGATTAAGGAGCAAATCAAAATCGCCGCCGGTCACCCGATCTCGGGTCGCAACTATTTCCCCGAAATGCATGCCATCGAATGCCGCATCAATGCGGAAGACCCGTTCAATGACTTCCGGCCCAGCCCAGGCAAAATCACGTCGTTCCACTCCCCGAAAGGGCACGGGGTGCGCGTAGATACCCACGTGTACGCCGGCTACACCATTCCGCCCTACTACGACTCCATGATCGCCAAACTGATCGTGCGCGCCCGCACCCGCGACGAGGCCATCCTGAAAATGGAACGCGCCCTGGATGAGTTTGTGATCGAAGGCATCAAAACAACGGTTCCTTTTCACCAGCGGCTCATGCGCAACCAGGATTTCCTGGACGGCAATTTCCACACGGGATTTTTGAATAACTGGGATTTTAAAAGTGTGGAGATGTAGACTCATCCAGATTCAATTCATAACTGGTGCTTCTGCCTCCGGCTGCATCTTTTTTCAGCATACCATTTTGAACCAGGTCCTGAATATCCCGCAAGGCCGTGTCGGCGGAGCATTTGGCTATTTTGGCCCATTTGGAAGAGTTTAGTTTGCCCTCAAATCCGTCGAATAATTGATTGATGATCAAGCGTTGGCGCTCATTGAGTACAACAGCCCGGTGACGCTCCCAGAATTTGGCCTTGGTCAACACCTGTGCCAGCGCGTGGTCAGTAGCCTTTAATGCGCCGGTCAAACAATCCAGGAACCACAAGAGCCATTCCGTAATATCCAGATCACCTTTTTGTGTCTGCTCCAGTATTTCATAATATCGGTTCCGCTCCAACCGGATTTGGGCCGACATGCTATAAAAGCGTTGAGGGCTGCCGTCGGCCCTCGACAATTGCATATCAGCGATTGCCCGGGCAATCCGCCCGTTGCCATCGTCAAACGGGTGAATGCTGACAAACCATACATGCGCGATGGCTGCTTTTATGACAGCGTCCATAGTATCCTCCCGGTTGAACCAGGCGATAAAAGCAGCCATTTCTTTTTCCAATACGTCGGCATCGGGCGCCTGAAAATGCACCCTTTCCCTGCCCATTCCACCGGAAACAACTTGCATGGGTCCGGTCGAATCATCCCTCCAGGCGCCCACTACAATTTTATACATACCACTACGCCCTGTTGGAAACAACGCAGCATGCCAGCCGAATAAACGTTCTGCCGTAAGCGGTGTTTCATTTTGTTGGGTCGCATCCAGTATCATTTCCACAACGCCATCCACATGCCGGTCGGATGGTACCAGTGCTGAAATATCCATACCGAGCCGCCTGGCAATAGAGGAACGCACTTGCTCCGGATTTAAAAACTCCCCTTCTATTTCGGTAGATTTCAACACATCCTGCGTCAAGGTTTCCAATTCTGCTTCTTTTTGCAAAACAAAACCCAGAGATGACATTTTCCCCATCAGTTTCCCCTGCAAATGCCGCACCATGCCCAGGTGTGTCAGCAATTTCGCGTGATCCCAGGTAAAGTTTGGCCAGTCTTGTCGTTGGTAGATGTAAAACATTCGCCGCAAATTTTGCGGTAAATATACAGGCTATTCACCGCAAAAGGGTTAAAAAGTGGTCCCGACGGGGATCGAACCCATATCTAAAGTTTAGGAAACTCCAATTCTATCCATTGAACTACGGGACCGGTAAGGCTGCAAAATTACTGCATTTTTTCATTTCCGCTCCGAATTCCTCTGCTCCCCAGTTCAATAATTTGCAGATCGCTGATCGTGCCTGCATCGAGGCTGAACCGGATCAAGGTTTTCACCTTGTGCCAGCCTTCGTTGCCGCAGGCGCCCGGATTGATGTGCAGGAAATCGAGTTTTTTATCGGGAATAACTTTTAGGATATGCGAATGACCGCTGATAAACAGTCCCCGCTGCGGCGGGTCTTCTTCCAATAGTTTTAGCACCCGCGGCTCGTAGCGCCCCGGATAACCGCCGATATGGGTCATAAAAACCGGTACGCCCTCGCATTCAAAACGCAGATCGAGCGGCATTTCAGCGCGAATTGTAGCGCCGTCGATATTGCCATACACCCCCCGCAGGGGTTTGAAGGCCCGCAACTGATCCACAAGATCAATCGTACCGAAATCGCCCGCATGCCATATTTCGTCGCATTCCTCAAAGTGGTCAAATACCCTGGGATCGAGGAAGGAATGGGTGTCGGAGAGAAGACCGATTCTTTTCATTGTTTAGTTATCAGTTATTGGTTATCAGTTATCAGGTTCAGCATGGGGAAATGAATGAGGCATTTTTTCACCAATCCAGCCTGAAACACCCCTGATAACCAATAACTGATAACGGATAACCAACTTCAGGGCTTCTTTAAAAAGAACAGGTAAACCGGCAAGTGGTCGCTGTATCCATTGATAAAAATATCGCCGACGTAGGTGCGGAAAGGATACCCGCGGAAAGCGCCTTCCGTTTGCAGGAGCCAGGGTTGGCGGTACACCATCGCTTTGTACAATTGCCAGCCGGATACTTTTTTATTGACCAGGGCTTTGGAAACCACCACCTGGTCGAACAGGCTCCAGGCGTCGCGATAGGCCATGGTACCGTTTCCACCCTTGAACAGATCGTACATAGGGTTGTAAAATTCCTCATTGGTCACATCCTCGGCTTTGCCTTTAGCGCCCAGCACTTTCGTCAGGCTTTTGTCGGTCGGGTCGTCGTTGAGGTCGCCCATGACAATGATTTTAGCATCGGGGTTCACCGTGCGCAGGCTGTCGGATACCTGGCGGCACACAGCAGCAGCGGCAGCGCGCATCCAGGCGGAACCCGATTCGCCGCCCCTGCGGGAAGGCCAGTGGCCCACCAGGACGTGGATCGGTTCACCATCGAACAAACCGGCAACGTACAAAATGTCGCGGGTGAAATCGGAAACGCCGGTTTTGGGGTCGGTTAATACCACCGGGACGGCCCTGCTGCCCAATACCTGAAAATATTTGGGTTGGTACAACAGTCCGCAGTCGATACCGCGTTCGTCAGGTGAGTCGTAATGCACGATCTGGTAATTGCGGGCTTTTAAGTCGGGTTGCGCCACCAGGTCTTCCAGCACTTTCCGGTTTTCAATTTCCGCAACGCCGAGCAGCGCAACACCGTCCGGCGTCAATTCAACGGCCAATTGGCTGATGACTTTCGACATATTCGCCATTTTGGAAATATACCTTTCCGTATTCCAGAGCAGTCGGCCATTGGGCAGAAAATCGACGTCGTTGGTTGTAGGCGAATCGATGGTATCAAAAAGGTTTTCCAGGTTGTAGAATCCGATAGATCCCACTTTGTAGTCATTTTGAGCAGACAACAAGGCAGGCAGGAAAAAACAAAGGAACAGGAGGTGACGTAGTTGAAAAATCATAGGTAAGGCAGCAAACAAGATGTGAGGTGTCAATTTTCCAAAAAAGTTAAATCGGAATGCAAAGGAACGTCGTTTCGGCGGTAAAAAAGCGGCGCTTTGCAATAAATTAACATGACCGGACAACGCTTTGGAAGAGCGCCTTGACCTACCTTTGCAGCGTTTTTCAAAAGCACTTCGCCGCCCCCCGCCTTCCTGACCTGCAACCATTTTTCAATTTTCAACCTGAATGATTCAAAAAACTCTTTTACCCTGTCTGATTTTGCTGTTTGCCCAGATGATTTCCGCTCAGAGTATACGGCTGCGCGGCAAAGTAACGGATGCCGAAAACTCCGCTCCGTTGGCTGATGCTTCTGTCGTATTGAGTACAACGGGCAAACTCGCCGCTACCGGCGCCGATGGTCGTTTTGTGCTGGAAGGGCTGACGCTCGGAAAATACACGCTCGTCATCACGCACGCCGGATTCCAACCGTTTGAAAAGGAAGTCACCATCAAGGATATCAACCCTGTGTTGGAATATCCGTTGCGCCGCGATCCCGCAGCCACCACGAATCCGATGGCGAATCCGACGGATATTCCGACCGTTTCCCTGGAAGAAGCCGACGCTGAAACAGATGGCGCGAGCGAAGTAGCCAATGTGCTGAATGCCAGCCGCGACGTATTTCAGCAAGTTTCCGGTTTTGGCTGGAGCGTGTTCCGTTTTCGCGAACGCGGCTACGACGGCGCTTTTTTCCAGTCTTTTGTCAACGGTGTTCCGTTCAATGACCTTGAAACGGGTTTTACGGCTTACGGCGAATTGGGCGGCCTCAACGATGTGGTCCGCCTGCGCAGCAGCTCGGTGGGCCTGGATGCTTCGGAATTTTCTTTCGGTGGTATCGGCGGCGCTACCCTGATCGACACCCGCGCCAGCAGCCAGCGCAAACAAATCCGCGTTTCATACGCCAGCAGCAATCGCCTTTACCGCAACCGCGTCATGGCTACCATGAGTACGGGTTTGATGCCGGGCGGCTGGGCAGTGAGCCTTTCCGGCAGCCACCGCTGGTCGCAGAAGGAAGGTTATGTAGAGGGCACTTTTATGGATGCCTGGGCGTATTTTATGAGCGTCGACAAAAAATTTAACGACAAAAATAGCCTGAACCTGACTTTCTTCGGCGCGCCGACCAAACGCGGTCGCAGCGCGGATTCTTTCCAGGAAATGCTCGACCTCAGCGGTTCCAATTATTATAACCCGCTTTGGGGCTACTGGAACGGCGACAAACGCAATGCCTCCGTCACCTACAACCACCAGCCTACAGCCATTTTGCGCTACGACTGGACCCCATCCATCAACACCAGCGTGATGGCTACGGTGTACGGGCAGAAAGGCCGCAGCGATTTCGGACGCCTCAACTTTATCAACGGCCGCAACCCGAACCCGGATTTCAACCGCCGCTTGCCAAGCAGCCTTGAAGACTCGACCATGATCGCCTTGCAGGCCGAACTGCTGCGCACCGACGAAAGCGCCCGGCAGATCAACTGGGCGGGATTGTACGAATCCAACCAGTACAATACCGTGACGGTAGAAGATGCGGATGGCCGGATTGGCAATAGCATCACGGGTAAAAACTCGATTTATATCCTGGAAACCCAACGCTCTGATAACACCGAAACCGGCGCCAACATCTTTGTCAACCACACCATCAATCCGCGCCTGACCCTCAACGGCGGCGGGCAGTACCAGTGGTACCGCGGTGAAAACTACAAAGTAGTGGATGACCTGCTGGGTGGAGATTTCTGGACAGACTGGGACTTTTTCGGCAATTTCGACGGACAAACCAACCCGCTTGCCCGCAACAGCGACCTCCAGGTGCCCAACAACGTGGTCGGCGAAGGAGATGTTTTCGGATACAATTACAATGAAAATATCAGTAAGGTCAATGGCTGGGCACAATTGCAATATTCCCTGTCTAAATTCCAGTTTTTTGCCGCTGTACCGTATAAACCGTTGACGTAGAAATA
>JAYSZC010001119.1:0-1003 GCA_043738235.1 Lewinellaceae bacterium
CGGTGATTTTTGCTTTATCCAGAAAAGCGGACAGCGGGATATTGGCCAGGAGATTATTGGGGTCGTAATGATAGGCCGGATAAATAAAAAACTGGCACATACTTTCCAATGCCAGCATGTAGTATTCCTTGAAGTAAACGGTGAACTTCTTCGGATTGGCAGGATCCACTTCCACCGCTTGCAGGGCCTGAAAAAAACTGCTCCAGTTTTGAGTGGGCAGGCCGGGATGAAAAATAATTTTCAGGGAAAACAGGACATCGTTCGCCGTGACAGGCGTACCGTTATCCCATTTGGCTGCTTCTAATATTTCAAAATCATACGCCAAGGATCCTTGATAGGTTCCTTCGCTGACGTTTCGTACCGTGGGAATGTCTTTCACCATCAAAGGTTTCATTTCCAGCGTATTCGGATCCAGATTTCCCAGGGTCTGGAACATTTGATTGGCCACATACAGCGAATAGGCGCTGGAAGTGAGATAGGCGTTCATGTTATTCGGAGCGCCTTCGAGGCGAACGACGACGGCATCGGTCGTTTTGTTTTTTTCGTCGCCGTTGCAGGCGCCCATCAGAAGAACGAGTAGCAGAAGACTGTAAGGAAGTGTTTTTGTAAGTTTTTTCGGTAGTGCTGGCGCCTTGTTCATGGAAATCAAAGTTCGGTTTATTAAAAATTTTGGTAAAAATAGTGGCTTTTTTTAAATAAACCGCCCTTTCCATTCCGGTCGGGGCAGCATACATGCTGCCTGCCTGCCAAACCAGCGGTAGCGGTTGCGGGCCACCCAATGGTAAACGGCGTCGCGCAGCGGGCGCGGTATGATTTTAAAAACATACAGCAATTGCCAGGCTCCGCCAATACGGCGCGCAATTTCTAAAGGCACATCCGAATGCAGCAACAGGCGCTCGCCGTCCACGAGTACCACGGAATCAAAATCCTCCACCGGGCGGCCCCATTTCCGAAGCAGGTTTTGCCCGGTTTCCGACTGCAGCGCGGCAAACTGGAAAATCCC
>JAYSZC010001120.1:0-1003 GCA_043738235.1 Lewinellaceae bacterium
TTTCTTCATCATTCATCCGCACTCCGACATGGGATTCGCAAAAAGAAACTCTGAACCGGAAATCAATAGCACACAGCCTGGGTTCAGCAGCAAAGCCGGCAGTTCACAAAGACAACGCCGCAACAATGTTAAATTAACACCTTTCAACCATGAAACGCCGGAGCAAATGCCAGTGCCGGACCTGCTTCGGCTGATATTTATCCGAATGCGCCGATCGTGGATCGCCTTCAGGTTCCAGTTTAACCGATACTCGATGGGCTTGTTCAACCGAAATGCATTGCTAAAGACAGGCGCTATAGCAGGACTCATTTATTTCCTGATGCTTCCCACAGGTTCGGAAGATGAAGCCGGATTTGCGTCCCGCAGTATTTTCGGCAACGGCAAAACCGTAGAAACTTCGCTCGAAGTGACGCCGGTAGCCACTGAAAAAGCAAAATTGAGCAAACGCAGCAAGCAGAATGAGGCCGCGCCTGTTACGGCCGCCGAAATTGCCGACGAGCGGACGAGCGATTACATCGAACGGTTTAATAAAATCGCCATCGGTGAAATGGAAAAATTCGGAATTCCTGCCAGTATCAGTCTCGCGCAGGGATTGATTGAAAGCCGGGGCGGTACCAGCAAACTTGCCGTGAACAACAACAACCACTTCGGTATCAAGTGTTTCTCGCGGAACTGCAAAAAAGGGCACTGCTCCAATTTCACGGATGATACGCACAAGGACTTTTTCCGAAAATTTCAAAATCCCTGGGACAGCTGGCGGGAACACAGCAAATTGCTGGCCTCGGGCCGGTATAAAAAACTGAAAAAGTACGGCCGCGATTACCGGCAATGGGCATACGGACTTAAATCCGTCGGTTATGCCACAGACCGGACGTATGCAGAAAAACTGATCGGAATTATTGAAAGATATGATTTACACCGATTTGACAAGTAAAGTTGATGAGGGTTGATAAAGGTTTATAAAGGTTGATATACAGCCGCTCGAAAAGGGGGAATGTTCCTG
>JAYSZC010001121.1:0-1011 GCA_043738235.1 Lewinellaceae bacterium
TTCAAATTTTCGAGCAAGTTCATACGATCAAAAGTTGGGATTTAGCGGCAGGCATCCCCAGTGGAAATGCCTTGGAAAAAATTCGGATTTTTGCCGCCCGGCAATTCCGGAAATCAACTTTTTGCCTTCCACATGGCCCGCAAAAACAAACTCCGCAAATTCGCCGAAATCCTCTCGTTCCCAAACGTTTACGAGTGTTACGACGTGCAACATCCCACCTTGGTCGGCGCCGGGATGCAGCCCGTACAACTCCAGGGCCGCTGGCAGGAACAGCATTTTCAAAATCAACATCCCATCACCCTGGAACTGGCCTGCGGCGGCGGCGAATACACCGTGGGGCTGGCGCGGAGATTCCCGGACCGCAATTTTATCGGCGTGGACGTAAAAGGCAGCCGCCTATGGACCGGCGCAAAACTGGCCCTGGAGGAAGGCTTGTCCAACGCCGCGTTCCTGCGCACCCGCATCGAGATCATCGGGCATTTTTTCGCGCCGGGCGAAGTGGCCGAAATCTGGATCACTTTTCCCGATCCCTTTCCGCGCGCCAGCAAGGAAAACCGCCGGCTTACTTCGGCCTATTTCCACGACAAATACCGCCAGATTCTCCACGCCGGAGGCGTGGTCCACCTGAAACACGACGACCCGGACTTTTATCAATTCACACTCGACACGATTGCCGCCGATCCGCGTTGCCATTTGATTTACCAAAACGACGACATCTACGCCGGACCGCTGCCGTTCCCGGAACTGGAAATCCAGACCTTGTACGAAGGGAAACATTTGGCGGCGGGCAGGAAAATTAAATATGTGCGATACACCCTTTAATGTGTTTAATGTGGTCAATGTGTTTAATGTGGTGAATGTGTGTAATTGACCACATTGACCACATTAATTTATATGAAAGACAACTTCTCCACCCAATCCGCCCAGTACGCCCGGTTCCGCCCGACCTACCCACCGGAATTGTACGATTTCCTGCTGCCGCTCGTAACGGGCCGCAGCGCTGCCTGGGAC